>DFRF01000155.1 GCA_002378125.1 Rhodospirillaceae bacterium UBA3470
TTGCTATGCGGTTGGGCGAAATACAGGACAACTTCCCCGACGCTGACGTCGGCAGTTATCCGTTCTGGAACGATGGCAAGCCGGGTACCAATCTGATCGTCCGCCACCCGGATCGCGATGTCGTCAACGCGGCCTGTGATGAGATCGTGCAGATGATTAAGGATCTTGGAGGCATTCCGGTCGACGCCAAACGGCCTGAATAGCCGCAGGCAATCGTTACCGTTGAACCATAAACTTGGAGATGTCCACCCGCGCTTGCCACTCGGTGCGCACTAGTTCCGGGTCCATGTGCTCTTCCTCCGGATACCCGATACAGAGATAGGCGATGAACTGCCAGGTGTCCGGCACGTCCAGGGTCCCGGTCACGTCAGTGGGGTCCAGGATCGAAACCCATCCGACGCCGATGCCCTGCGTCCGCGCCGCCAGCCACAGGGTTTGGATGGCTCCAACCACCGAATAGGCTAAGGTTTCGGGCATGGTCCGTGAGCCCAGTCCATGGCCGTGCGGCGTTTGCGTGGCGGAGAACACGGCGAGTTGTACCGGTGCCTTGTCTAGCCCGTCGAGTTTCAGCGTCGCATACAGCTTCGCCCGTTCTCCGCTGTAGTTGCCCAAGGCGTCGGCATTGGTTGTCTCGAAGTTCGCCCGGATGGTGGCGCGCCGGTTTGGGTCAGCCACGTTGACGAAACGCCAGGGTTGAGAGTTGCCGACGCTGGGCGCCAACGCCGAGGTCGCGATTAATTCTTCGATGAGTTTGTTGTCTACCTGATCGGTGCGGAACCGACGCACGTCCCGACGCCAGAGGAACAGTTGTTCCAACTTCTCTCGGAAGGCCACGTCGAAAACGGGCGGCCGGCAAAGGTCTCCAACTCTGGCCATCCGGTCACTTTAGAGCGCCTGTTCGAGATGGCAATCACTGCCGAGTGCAGGGGCGTATATGTTATTGATCGATATCGGCTCGTACGCGTCGTCGGGCAGCCAGTACCTGGTCGCAATAACTGAGGATGGCGTATGGTTAGGTTTCGCCGTCCTCTTTCATGGCGTGGGCATTTGGCGTGCGCGCCACGTGCGCGATTATATAAGAGTACTCCTAACGCCGTGAGGCCAGTGCAATGTAGGCCTCGATCATGACGTGCCGTTGCTTCTCCCCGGTTAACATCTTTGTAGGGTCCCTGGTCGGGGGAAACTCGTCAGGTCCGGACTTGAAAGCGGATGATAGCCGGCCTAGGCTCGGGCCGATGCGGGCGTGGTGAAATTGGTAAACACAAGGGACTTAAAATCCCTCGGCCTTACGGCCTTGTCGGTTCAAGTCCGACCGCCCGCACCACTTCTCAGGCAACACTAAGGCTAACACTTTGGAACTCAATTGAATCAATGACTTAGGTTTGCCTTAGTTCATTGTAAAGGGGCATTAATGTTCTACACTTTGTGCTACACCACTTTAGTCCACTCAGGTCCCCTTAAGACCACTTTAGACCCCACTCAATTACCCCTCACAGATAGCCTCTAGAATCCATTTTAAGAGTCATACAGAGTCATTCTTCTGAGGGGGCTTTGGGGTACGAGGAAATCACCGCGCGCTCCCAGCATAGGGTGACACATCCCTCAGATCGAGCTTCAGGTGAATCAGCGCTGGGCCCGAGTGGTCCATAGCGCCCTGGAGGGCGAGTTCGAAGTCTGCCGTCTTATCTACAGTGAAAGCGGCCATCCCGTAGCCATCGGCCAGTTTGGCGAAGTCTGGGCTAACCAAGCGGGTGCCGAAGTCCCAGTTCTCGAAGCGTTTCTGCTGACCGACAAGGATAGAGCCCCAGCCAGCGTTGTCGCACACGATTATGGTGACCGCTAGTTGTTCTTGGACGATGGTCGCTGCCTCTTGGCCGGTCATCAGGAAACCACCGTCGCCGACCCAGGCGAAAACGGGACGTTTTGGATCGGCGCAGGCCGCGCCTATGGCGCCGGGCACACCGTATCCCATGGCCCCGGAGACGGGACCAAAACTAGAGACGGGCGCGTTACAGCGGTAGTAGCGGTGCAACCAGCGCCCGAAGGTGCCGGCGTCGCAGGAGAGGATCGCATCGTCGGGGACTAGGCGCTGGAAGGTGGTAATCACTTGAGCTAGGTCGACATCACCCTGAACAGTAATTTCACCGGGTTCGGCGAAGGCCGCTTCCTCAGCGTGAATGGCGTCGCGCCAGGCCAGGCGTTCGATGGACGGTGTGAAGTTGGCTAGGGCTTCGGTGAGCGCGGTCATCGCCGATTTGGCGTTGGCGCCCATTGCTACGTCGGCCTGCCATTGTGAGAACACTGCGGCGTCTGGGTATGCCATGATCATCTTCTGATCATCGCGGATCAGCGTGTAGTCAGAGCTGGTCGCGCTGTCCAGTCGGCAGCCAATGTTGATCACTAGGTCACAGGCCTCCCAGGCCTCCCTCTGGTAGGGTAGGCGGTTGAGCGTCAATTGCCCACAGTAGGCCTCGTGGTCGTTCGGAAAAACGTCCTGTTGGCGATAGGCGGTAATGACACCTGCGCCGGTGGCTGCGGCGAGGGATTGGAGTTCCGTGTAGGCATCCTCAAAGGCGATTGTCTCACCGGCTAAGATGATGGGATGGGCGGCGCCTTGGATCAGCGTTACGGCAGTGGCGATGGCGGCCGGCTCTGCACCGAGCATTACGGGCGGTGCGGGCTTGGGGATTACGGGCGTGCCCGTGTCGCCGTCCAGGATGTCCTTAGCTAGTGCGACCACCACGGGCCCGGGGCGACCGCTGACGGAGAGATCGAGGGCGCGTGCGGTCACGTCCGCCAATTCATTAAAAGATGCTACGTCAAACACGGCCTTAGCGATGGGACCGTACATGCCGAGATAATCGATCTCTTGAAACGCTTCGCGGCCTTTCTGGGCGCGTGGGATGTTGGCGATGAATAGCACCAGTGGACGGGATGCCTGCATGGCCGTGTGCACCCCCAGCGCGGCATTTGCCGCACCCGGCGCACGGCTGACGAAGACGCAGGCGGGTTTGCGCTGGATCGCACCGGAAACCTCGGCGGCGAACACGGCGGACTGCTCCAAGCGTGTCGGCACGGCGCGAATTTCGTTCTGATGACGGCTGAGTGCTTCCAGGATCGTGACGTAGGTGCCACCGGCTACGAAATAAACATGTTCGACGCCTCGGGACAACATCGTTTCAACGACGACTTCTCCGCCGTTCAGCATGATCGAGCGCTCCTTGTTGAATGGTGATCAGGTATTTGTTGAGCGTGCCGTAGAGTGGCAATGACCCGGTGGCACAGCCCACGTTCGTGCCACTGAGGGTCTTGGCGTCGATTAAGGAAACCGCGACCGGTTGAGTTGCGTTGCTCGACATGATCAATCGCGCTGTCACGGCAGCGGCTATCGAATGCATGGAGACCTGTCTCGGGTTGGGAAACCAGGGTTGTCACCTTTAGTAGCAGTGAGAACGATTAACTCAAAATTTTCGTCCGACGGTTGTTATTAGTCCTTGTCGGTAGCTCATAACATGTAGCCGTAACGAATGCCTATGTTCTCCAGCCCTTCGTTCAATACTCTGTCATGACGACCTTCTGCCGAACCATCTGCAACGTTCTTCTTGCACAGACTGGCGTTTGAGGAATGGTCGAAATGTAACATTAGGGAATGGCGTTTGTAGAAGCGGTATCCAACGTTCACCGACTCTCGAAAAAGCAGTCGGCAACCGAGTGATTTGCTCCGGTCATCAACACCGACCAAATGGCCGTCATGAATCATGCCCCCCCAGCCGATCTCAAAAAACCAGTCGTCCAAGAATGACCAATCCCAGGTCAATCCGAAATAGGCTTGGCTGGTATCGCCGCTGGAGTTGTAGCTTATGCCGAGATGCGGCCTGGGCGACCACACGAAGCCAAACATGTCGGGCGACGCAAATAGTAGCTCAAAGTTGGTATCGATGCCGCTTTCATCTTGTGACGAAAACGGCCCCGTGTCGTGGACTAGTGCTCCAATGCGAAACTCAGACAAAAGATCGGATACCTTCCAACTTCCACCATTATCCAAGACTGTGGCTGGTATGGCGCGTGCCGCTGCCTGTCGGGGAAACGCAGACGCGGATGTTGCTCGGGTCAAGCCGGTGGTCGACTGAGCGTTTGGAGCTACACGGGCGGCGAAGGGATGCCTTTGGTTGAGCAAGCTTTGCATGTTGTACAAACCGCCACGGAATTGCGCTTGCGCCGATGAGTGCGATTCCGCCACGACGCTTATACTGATCACACAAGCTAATAGCGCGCCAGATGCGACCAATTTGCGTGCTGAGATTTTCGGCATAGCTTTCTCCGTCACGACGACCTCTAGATAAAGACGAAGATGACGCGCACCTCAATGATTTTTTCTGCATCCAGCGAACGTACGATGAGGATAATAACGACCTTGCTCTGATCTATGTATCAACTCCAGATGGAGAAGTTGGCTTGGAAGACACTCGAAGTACATGTTTTTGACGGCATCCCCTATAATGTTGTCGACATGATTTGATATACGGAAATGCGGCGCTGATGCCTGCTGGGTCCAGTCGCGAAAGGCGCCATCATGCGTCGGGTTTGTAGTGAGGAACGGGTTTTGGTGGGTCTGGGCCAGTGCTAAATCTTTGGTAAAATTCTACTCATCAATTAACAACCGCGGATAGTCCGGGCCGGTCTGGGGGGGTGCGGAAATGGCGCTGATCAGCGCCGACAATATCCAAGTGAGGCTGTTTCGCTAGGATACTTAGCTGGTGATATTAAGGAATTTCATCGATTTATTTATCAATCGCATCAGTGGTGAAGCGACGACGAACGAATAGGCTTTCCTCGCTAACTCCAAGGGAAAGAACTCCGTGGTGGCAGGTTGCCATCAACCGGTTGAGTGCCGCCTGATGTTTGGTTAAGGGTTTCGGCGATGCGCAACCCTTCGTTCCATTTGCCCATACGTTCCGAGCGGGCGAAGGATCCAACTTTCAACTGCTTGACACCCCAGCCAACGCCAAGATGAACAATAGTCACGTCCTCAGTTTCGCCGGACCGAGCCGAGATGATGGCGCCGTACCCAGCCTTTTCGGCGGCATCAAAGGCTGCTTTGGTCTCGGAAAGCGTGCCTGCTTGGTTTGGCTTGATCAAAACCGCGTTGCATGCTGATACCTTGGCGGCCGCGTCGACGCGATCTGCGTTGGTGACTAGGAAATCATCGCCGACGACCTGAACCCGTTTGCCCACGGCCCAGGTGAACCGGACGAGTCCGTCCGGGTCATCCTCACCCAAAGGGTCTTCGACTGACACGATGGGATAGCGTTCGACCCAGTCGACAAGCATGCCGCAGAGGGCATCGGAATCCATCTCCTGTTTGTCGCGGGATAGTTTGTAGCGGCGTTCGGCGCCAAATTCAGATGCAGCGATGTCCAAAGATATAGCCACGTCCTGTCCCGGCGTCCGCCCGGATTTTTCAATAGCTGAAACGAGAACGTCCAAGCCCTCTTCGTTGCTGTCGAACGCGGGCCAAAAACCACCTTCGTCGGCAACGCCTTCGAGACGGCCAGACTCACTCAGCAAAGTTCCGGCGGCGCGATAAACCTCGGCCGTCCAGTCGAGCGCTTCGGCAAAGCTGGATGCGCCCACCGCGATAACCATGAAATCCTGAATGTCGACCCGGCCCGCGGCGTGGGCGCCGCCGCCTAAAATCTGTATTTCTGGAAGTGGTAAAACGGTGCCATCGCTATGCCCCATAAGAGGACCGAGATATTGCCAGAGAGGGATTTTCTCGGCCGCGGCTGCCGCATTTAGGACGGCCATAGATGTAGCGATAAGGGCATTTCCGCCTAGCCGGCTCTTGTCTGTCATGCCATCCAATTCGCGTAAGACGTTGTCGATTTCCTCTTGATCGCGTACGTCCTTACCCTTCAAGGCTAGGTGTATCTCCGAGTTAACCGCTGCCACTGCGCCCTTAACGTCGAGGCCGCCAAAGGCTTCGCCACCGTCACGGCGCTCCACTGCCTCGCCGGTACCGGTCGATGCTCCTGCCGGTGCGATGGCCCGCCCAATCGCACCAAAACGAAGGGTCACGTCGACCTCGACCGTTGGTCGTCCTCGAGAGTCCCAGATCCTGCGACCATGCACGCGTTTTATGGTGTATTTGCTCAACGGTCCAACTCCCTCCTCCAGGCGACGGCCACATCTTCAAGGTGTAGGATCGGATTGGAAAGCAGCGCTTTTGCTGTGTCTCGAACCCGGTCTTTATCCACTTTCTTGGTGATGTATTCGACCGGGGATTTACCGTCCACGCGTGCCAGAAACAAGCCGGGAAGAAGACGGGCCGCGCGCGTTTCGATGTGTTGCGCGTGGTCACAATTCGCGATTGCCGCCATGTAAGATCGGGTCATGGATAAAAAGTCGGCGAGGTAAGCGTCGGATATATTGGGCCGGTAAACGCATTTTAATAGAAAATGGTTTAGGCAGAATGCTAGATCGAACGCCGGGTCGCCGTACCAGGCGCACTCAGCATCCAAGAATACGGGGCCGGCCGGGCCCATGAGAATATTTTTGGGACTGACGTCGCCATGAACCAAGGCAATTTGGCTGCGGGCCGTCACTTTTACCAGATCAATAAGCGCCGGCGCCACATCCGGGTGCGCGCGGGCGGTGGCCACCAGGTAGGGTTCCAGCCGGATTGCATGAAAGATCTGATCGGTGGCGAAATGCTGGGCGGTTTCCGGGTCGTCTAGTGTAGCCATGTGAATGCTCGCTAAGGTCTCGCCCACGGCGGCGGCGAACGGCGCATCCGTGTGCCCACCCAGCAGAGCAGATTTCCAAATCGTATGGGCATTTGGCTCCAAGAATGTCATCGCAAACATCCCCGCCGCCGCGTCATGGGCGAGTATCGCTGGTGTAGCGCCAGGTACAGCATTGTTCGCGGTCTGCATCCACCGCACTTCAAAGGCGTTACGCTCGATTGGTGCAAACCAGTCTGCGGCCACCTTGAGTTTAGGCAAGGCGCGTTTAACGCAAATGGGGCCGTCCGCCAGATCGATGCACCAAATATCCGATGACACGCCACCGGGCAGGGGTACCGCCGGCAAAGGCGTCATCCCGTCATGCAGACCACTTTTGACCAAAAAATCCCGAAATTCGGAGGGCAGGGGTGTGTCCGTCATGACTATCCTTTGCAGCAGCAATGAAAATAGCGATACGGTGGGAACTGACCCGGCATACACTTGAATGGGTGTGGACGCAAATGGTGACTAAATCGACATTGTTTGATTATCGTTGATCGCATGATTTCAATGTTCCGCGTCAGATTTAGGTCCTCTTTTCCTTAACGACCTCCCTATGAATCCCTCTCGTTCCATGGTTTGACATCGCCCTGCAATATATTTGAAATCAATTCGCCGTCTATATTTCGAAATAAACTATACGAAATTGCTGCATCGCAATATTTTATTTGACGTCAGAAGTGGATGGACCCATATGCAAGGTGGGCCACTGCCTCCCAACGGGTAGCGACCTTCTTGGAAAGAGAAGGAGATAACATGTCGACTCTATCTGAGCCGTTCGTGCGGCCTCAAAATCCGTGTTTTTCATCTGGTCCGTGCGCGAAACGTCCGGGCTGGAGCCTTCAAGGGCTTTCTGACGCGTCTCTGGGGCGCTCTCACCGAGCTACTTTAGGCAAGGCGAAGCTCAACGAAGTGATTCAGCGGTCACGTGCCATCCTTGGCATTCCGAGAAATTACTTAGTTGGCATTGTTCCTGCCTCTGACACTGGCGCTATAGAAATGGCTATGTGGTCTCTTTTGGGGCCGCGTGGCATTGACATGTTGACCTGGGAGAGTTTTGGGGCCGCATGGGTCAGAGATGTTACCCAGCAACTCAAGCTCAATAATGTGCGGGAGATAGCTGCGGACTACGGTCATCTCCCGGACCTCGACCAAGTCAATTTTAGCCGTGACGTGGTGTTCACTTGGAATGGGACAACTTCTGGGGTCTGCGTTCCGGACGGTAAATGGATCGCTTCTGACCGCTCTGGGCTAACTATTTGTGACGCTACATCGGCGGCGTTTGCATTGGACCTGACGTGGGACAAGTTGGATGTTACCACCTGGTCCTGGCAGAAGGTTATGGGCGGCGAAGCGGCTCATGGTATGTTGGTCTTGAGTCCGCGCGCGGTCGAACGGCTGGAAACCTATACCCCGCCGTGGCCACTTCCAAAAATTTTCCGTCTCATCGAGGGCGGAAAGGTCATTAGCAGTATTTTTGAGGGTGCGACCATCAACACACCTTCAATGCTTGCTGTAGAGGATGCGCTTGACGGTTTGAGATGGGCCGACGAATTGGGAGGGCTGCGAACTTTGCAAAGCCGCGTCAGGGCCAACATGGCTGCGATGACCGCCTGGTTAGAGGGAAATCCTGACTTCGCGTTTCTAGCTGAAAAAGCTGAGACGCGCTCGCCCACATCTATTTGCCTCAAAATCAATGCGCCTTGGTTCCAAGCGCTGACCATAGACGGGCAAAAGGCGGCCGCTAAGGCTTTAGTAGCGCTGCTCGAAGAGGCGGGTGTTGCCTACGACATTAGCTCTTATCGAGACGCGCCTCCAGGCCTTCGTATATGGGGTGGGGCGACGGTTGAGACCGAAGACTTGGTTGCTTTGTTCCCATGGCTAGATTGGGCCTTAGCCAATGTGGCCGCCACTCATTCAGCGGCCGCCTAAAAAGAAAAATTAAGAAGGAGAGTAAAATGCCCAAAGTCCTTATTTCGGATAAGATGAGCCCGCTGGCTGAAGAGTGTTTTAAGGCTCGCGGTATCGAGGTCGACGTAAAGACTGGAATGACGCCAAAAGAGCTAATTGCCTGCATCAGAAGCTACGACGGCTTAGCAGTCCGGTCTGCGACCAAAGTCCGGCCAGCCGTCTTTGAAGCAATGGAGAACTTGAGGGTCATAGGTCGGGCTGGAATTGGTGTCGACAACATTGACATTGGAGAAGCAACCCAACGCGGGATCGTGGTAATGAATACGCCGTTTGGCAATTCCATTACCACTGCAGAGCACACCATTTCCCTTTTGCTGGCCTTAGCCCGTCAAATACCCGAAGCGAATGCGTCCACCCATGCTGGCAAATGGGAAAAGTCTCGTTTCATGGGTGTTGAGCTCATGGGAAAGACGTTAGGTATCATCGGCTGCGGCAACATCGGGTCCGTCGTTGCCGATCGGGCCCAGGGTCTGAAGATGAAGGTTGTTGCGTTTGACCCATTTCTCAGCGCCGAACATGCGACAGATATTGGCGTCGAGAAGGTGACACTGGATGGGCTATTCGCGCGCGCAGACTTCATTAGTCTACATACGCCGATGACCGACGCTACCCGAAATATTATTAACGCTGACGCGATTGCCAAAATGAAGGAAGGCGTGCGCATTATAAATTGCGCGCGCGGTGGTCTTCTTGAGGAAGCCGCGATTAAGGCCGGCTTAGACTCCGGGAAGATTGCTGGTGTCGCGCTCGATGTGTTTGCTAAAGAGCCGGCACAGGAGAACATCCTGTTCGGTATGAAAGGGGTTGTAGCGACGCCTCACCTGGGTGCCTCCACCACGGAAGCCCAGGAGAAGGTTGCCTTGCAGGTGGCCGAACAAATGGCCGATTACCTGCTCACCGGCGCGGTAACTAACGCCTTGAACATGCCCTCTGTATCGGCGGAGGAAGCGGCACGGTTGAAACCTTATATGTTGTTGGCTGAGCAACTCGGCAGCTTTGCTGGTCAGGTTACGACCAGTGCCGTATCTGAGGTAACTATTGCGTACGAAGGAATTTGTGGAGAGTTGAACTGCAAACCGCTAACAGCTGTGGTACTGCAGGGACTATTGTCTCCATTGATGGTGGGGGTCAACATGGTCAACGCGCCAGCCATCGCCAAGCAACGTGATGTGGTTGTGCGAGAGGTTCGCAGTGACCAGGCCGGTGCCTACCAAACGCTCATATCTCTGACCGTTAAGACGGAGAACCAGACGAGATCTATCCGTGGCACACTATTCAACGATGAGCCACGTGTCGTTGAGATTAAGGAGATCCCCATTGACGCGAAGCTTGGCCCAAATATGATCTACATTACCAACAATGATAAACCGGGCTTGATTGGCAAACTGGGATCTATTCTCGGTAACTCGGGCTTAAATATTGCCACGTTCCATTTAGGTCGGGCCGAAGAGGGTGGAGACGCCATCGCTTTGATCGAGGTAGATGGCATGCCACCAAACGATGTGATCAGTGCTCTGAAGGGAATTGAACACGTTGTACAAGCCATACCGATGCGGTTTTGAATAACGCCATTGGATTACGGTGCCCCCTAATGCTAAATGACCTGACCAGTTAATCCACCGTTGGCGTCGAATTCGAGGTTGAAGGGCTCGGATAGCACTGTTTGGTCTTGATTTTTCTCTATATCGGGTATCAGCGGTTCGCTGGCCCACACGGTGGTCATTTCCAACGTGTTCTTAATACGGACGATACGAGAGCTTTCCGACGTCACGCCAAAGCACCCCCGCAGCGCGATACCGATAGCGTCGCGATCTGTATTGGCGACGATGGGTAGGCGTGCGCCTTCCAGAACGCCAGCAGTGACGATATTGACGTAAATTTTTGTCCAATCAACTTTTTGGACTAATCGTTGTGTAGTAACGTCGGCCGCTCCGATACCGGTCGAGTTACCCTCGGTCTTCTCGGTCAAATCACGGACCACGATTCGATTGATGGCAGCCCCGGAGTCGAAGCCGGGAAGTGAGGATGGTGGGCGTCCCGTGACGTTCGGATCCATGCCGGCGCCAGAAATATCCTTGCCGATCTCGTCAATGATTAAGACGTCAACGGTGTCAAAATACAGCCGGGGAATGGAGGTTTTCGCCATCTGCAATAATGCAGCGTCACGATGGAAGAAATCATCAGGTGCGACGAATTCCAGATGCTTCAAATTCTCTTCCGCGTTTTCAACCATGGCGACGCCAAATAGCGTTGGGGTCTTCTCTAGAAAAATCTTGGTTGCGGCTGGCAGTAGTGTGTTGAAGTTTCCCATGCCGTGAAAATGCAATGCGGTGGCGCCGGCATGCTTTGCCATACCGATGGCCACCATCTTAATCAGCCCGCTTTCGTGGTTAGCTCGGAAATCCGTGTGCGGTTTGACGCGGTTGCACATTATGATGTGGTCTGCATCCATCGCGAGCTTGTCGCAATAAACCGGAACGTCGCGCTCAATACGTCCTAACTCAATCACCTCTAGTGATGAGTTGATGGGCACTCCCATGTTCTCCTCAGTATATCCATAACTTGCCAACACGGCGGTTTGGCCCTCGGCCGAACCGCCGCCGTGGCTGCCCATGGCTGGAATGATAAACGGTTTGGCACCCGCGGCTTTCAGTTCACCGATCAGCGCCTTCACGACCTGGGGTTGCTGTTTGATGCCGCGGCTACCGATCCCGATGGCGACGTTCTTTCCAGTCAAATCAGCATGGGCATACCTTTGGAACTGTGCGGCAACGGCGGCATCTATATCCGAAAGCGCCGAGAGGTCAAACTTTTGGCCGACCTCAACAAATTGCGGCAGGGGATCATGTAGACCGCCGGGAATGGGAATGGAGATGGAAGATGGAAACATTGCAATTACCCTGAATTGGAGGAGGCTAGAAGCGCTGCGGATTGCAGCGCGCGAAGAGCAGCACATGCCGCCCCATAACCGTTGTCGATGTTGCAGATGGTGACACCAGGAGCGCAACTGGACAGCGATGCGCCTAGGGCTGTTTCACCGTCTCGAGCGGCACCATATCCGGTGGAGGTTGGGACGCCAATTACAATGCCAGGGATTAAGCCACCCAGTACGCTCACTAGTGCCGCGTCCATGCCGGCCACGGCGATAACGATGGGGTGCGCCTTAATCTCGTCTAGCCGGTTGGTGAGCCGCCATAGGCCGGCGACGCCTACGTCAAAGAAAAGTGTAGCCTCTTCTCCGTTGAAAATAAGTGTGCGTGATGCCTCCCGCGCGATCGGGGCGTCTGATGTGCCTGCAGTAACGACTGCGACCCGTCCGGACCGGCCAGGTGTCTGTGCGAACCGAAAGAACCCGGTTTCGGATATCGGGTCATAATCCATCGCGTCGCGGTGGGTGGCATCTAGAGCTACAAATTTTGTTTCGGAAAGCCGGGTCACCAGTATAGGCGAGCCTTCATCAGAAACCGTGGTTAAAATTTCATTGATCTGAAGCGGGGATTTGTCTCTGCAGAACACGGCCTCACCGAGCCCCAGTCGTTTGGTTCGTTGAAAATCGAGTGTCATTTCTTGTTCGGTCATGGTTCGTTTAATTTATTCATTTTTTGTTTGCCGACAAAGGCGCTGCCGCGTTGGTAAGGGGCAAAGTCGACGTCCATGGCGACATGATTGGGCATGCGGGCTGCAGCGCCATCCGCAATGGAGCGTCGCTGATCTGATGTTAAGGCGGCGAGTGCCGTTGGATCGAGTTCAATCACCATACCCTGCCGGCGGACCCGGCACCGCACCGTCTTGGCACAAAGCGTCTCGCGGAGCCACGTTTCAATTGTGTCGATCAATACCAAGTGTTGCGCTTGGATCGCAATTCCTGTTTCAACCCGGCTCGACAGGCACGGCGATGCAGGAAGTTCCGAGATATCATCTAAGTCTAAATCTCGGGCCAGCGCTCGAACCGCTGCTTTATCCATGCCTGCGTCAACATAGGGGTGATGGACGTCGTTGTCTTTGGCGGCCTGCAGTCCTGGTCGATAGTCACCCAAGTCGTTAGTATTAGTACCTGACATAATCACACCATCGCATATGCGTCGCAGCGTGCTATATAGGCTCGATTTGCAATAAAAGCAGCGGTTCACAGGGTTTGCCCGATAGCGGGGATCGCCAAACTCTCCGGCATCAACTTCAGATAAGATCCAACCTAGACGCGATGCGTGATCTCGTACCCGCGCCGTGGCCGCCGTCGGAACAGCTGGGGAAATAGCGTGGACCATTCGGACGCCGTCGACGCCAAGGAAATCATGGGCGAAGGCGGAAAGCGTTATAGAGTCGACGCCTCCAGAGACCGCAATGGCGCCACCTCTAAGTGGTTCGAGTACCGCACGCAACTGACCCCAACTATCACCGATCATGATCGTGTCCTGTACACAAGGCACGGGTTTCTGCGATGCGGCGTCGGGATCCTCTGGATTTTGCAGTCTTAATGGCGGAAACGTCGTCGATGGACGCTTTGGCCGTCACCCCGCCCGGACGATGGGCTAGTTTCACGTCTGCACCGTCCACGTCAACGGTATCTCGCAACAGGGTGTCACGAAGTAGAGCGGTGCGCCGGACGCCAAGCGTTGTTGTCTCCGCCAGAATCATCTCGGTAATGGCTTTAGTGTGGGCCGGCTGCGCCAAAACCTGTAGCGCGATGGCGACGCGGCCTTTTTTTGCAAAAACAGGCCATTGACAGACATCTAGGACGCCATCTGTTGCCCGCAGGTGATCCAGGGCCACGGCAAGATCCTCGCCCGTCTGGTCGTCAATTTCACAACGAAGAACCTCGACTATGTCGCTGGTGGCTGTTGTTGAGTCTTTGCTGAATAGGACGGCGCGCAGCATGTTGGCCCGACTTTTGAATTCCTTATTGCCGAAACCCATACCAGTACGCAATAGAGCGCGTGGCGCGGTGTCAGTTGAAAAAGTGGGCTGCAGAAACTTGAGGATTGCGGCGCCAGTGGGTGTTACGCGTTCCCCGTTTTCGCCGTCATCGACGAACAGAAAGCCTTCTAGAATTTTTGCCGTCGCTGGCACGGGAACTGGAATGAAGCCATGCTGCGTTTTCACCTGACCGCGCCCTTGCGGCAAGGGCCCTACGGACCACAAACATGGTGCCAGGGCATCGATTAGAACCGCCGCGACGACAATATCGACGATTGAGTCAATTGCACCGACCTCGTGAAAAGTCACATCATCGGGAGCGATACCGTGCACGGCCGCCTCGGCGTTGGCGAGGATAGTAAAGATACCCACTGCCGTATCGCGGACGCCGGCGTCCAACGGTGCGTCTACGAGCATGGAGCGGATTGTAGTCCATGGGGTATGAACATGCTCCCCTAACTCTCCGTTTCTTGCTAGTTGAACGGTGAATCGGGTACCCTTAAAACCTTTGTGCGTTACGATCTCACTAAGTGCTGAGGTGCCTGCGGGTAGGTTAAGCGCGGAAATGGCGACTTGGCATCGCGGCCAAAGATTAGGGCGCGCGTCCAGGATTGCGGCAGCGAACATATCACCGGCCACGCCGCCAACGGCATCCAGATGAATGGCGGACACTTGTTGATCGATCTGGGCCAGGACCTGCCTCCTCAGCTTGTTCTCTGTCGAACATGTCCTTATACGCTATCCCGCCTGTTGAGAAAACGTGAACGGCGTTGCGCCCCATTTAAAGGAGGGGCAAAATACGTCAAATAGAAGATGGGGGGGCTATGAGCGGTAGCAACCGGATCGATATAGCCTACGGACGGGACAAGTTGGTTGTCAATCTGCCACCCAATTGCGAGCCCACCATTATCCGTAAACCGAGTATGCCCAAGATCCCTAATCCGGTTGGTGCCGTATTTGATGCGCTGGCTAATCCCATGGGAGCGAGCCGGTTGAAGGACGCGGCGGCCGGCAAACGGAGCGCCTGCATCTTGATCTGCGATATCACCCGGCCAGTGCCCAACAAGCTGTTCCTGCGCCCGATGATCGAGGAGTTAATTGAGGCTGGCATGCCCCTGGACGGTATCACCGTGTTGGTGGCGACTGGCCTGCATCGGCCTAACGAAGGCGACGAGCTTCGCGAACTGGTTGGCGATGACTGGGTCTTGAAGAATGTTCGCGTTGAGAATCATTTCGCTCGCGATGATGCCGCTCACGTAGATTTGGGAGTAACGCCGGGGCGCGGGGTGCCGTTGAAATTGGACCGCCGGTTCGTTGAGGCAGATATCCGTATTGCGACCGGCCTAGTGGAGCCGCACTTCATGGCCGGCTGGTCCGGTGGGCGCAAGGTGATCGCGCCGGGTGTGGCGCACGAGGACACGATTCGGACCCTCCATAGCGCGCGATTCATGGAAGACCCGCATGCGATCCAATGCAACCTCGTCTCCAATCCCCTGCATGAAGAGCAGCTGGAGATCGTCAAGATAGTGGGCGACGTCTTGGCGCTGAACACCGTTCTCAACGAAGAACGTGACCTGGTGTTCGTCAGCTTTGGGGACATACTGGACAGTCATACAGCTGCAGTCGACTTCGTTCGTCCAGCGGCGGTCATCCCGGTGGGGCGCAAGTTCAAGACCGTGGTTACCTCGTCGGCTGGTTACCCCTTGGACGGCACTTACTACCAAACCATTAAAGGCATGGTAACACCCATCGATATTCTGGAGCCTGGCGGCACTCTACTGATCGCTGCCACCTGTTCTGAGGGTTTTGGTTCGAGAGATTTCCGCGCCGCACAGGACAAGCTGGTGGCGTTGGGGCAATCGGCTTTTCTGAATACGTTGACGGCGAAGCGTATCGCCGAGGTCGATGAGTGGCAGACGGAGATGCAATTGAAACCCATGCGGATTGGCAAAATCTGTCTCTACACGGAGGGTTTAGATGCCGATGAGCGGGTGGCCACGGGCGTGGATATTGTCGAGGACCTGGACGCCGCTATCAGCGACGCAGTCGCCGCATCGGGCGATCCAGCGATTGCGGTGATACCCGAGGGCCCTTATGTGGTGCCAGTGTCGGCGGAAACGCTCTAGGTCAGATCCCGAAGATCGACACCAGTCCCTGTTCCTCGGCCAACTTATCCATGGCCATATCGGATGGCTTCCGGGTCAGTTCGTTGGCAGCCTTTAGAACCATGGGCAGAATATCGACGTCACCCACGGAATTAAGGAAGATGTCTGGTTCGGCCAAGACCCAATGGATGGCTTTGCGGATGGCGGCCTCATCAGTCAGGGGCTGATACCAGGTATTCTGATCTTCGATGGCCCCGGCCGCCCAAGGACCCCGGGCGATTGCTTTGATGGTTTGCACGGCGACGCCGTTTTTCCGGCAATAGGCCAAGGTCTCGTCGAAATCTGGGCGGTAGTAGGGATGGTTGGCGGCAAACCAGTTCCAAGGCATAAGAACGGAATCAAAAGCATATCGATCTAGGTTCTTCCGGTGCATGGCGGCCACTGTCCAGCCGTGTCCGGTAATGCCAATATTCTTTATCAGGCCTTCGTCACGGGCCTCCGTCAGGGCGCGCAGGGCGCCGTTTTCAGAAAAAGCCTGCTCACAATCATCAGGAAAGATGAACGCGTGTAACTGAATGAGGTCTAAATGGTCCGTGCGCAACCGGTCCAGCGAACGATGCAGGGACGCCTTGGCATCTTCGTAACCCCACTGATCCACCTTGGTCGCTAGGAAGAAGTCTTTGCGGTGACGATCCATCCAGGGCCCGATGCGGAGTTCCGCATCGCCGTATCGTGGTGCCGTATCGATGTGATTGACACCATATTCGAAAAGATGCTCAAGGGTGCGGTCGGCGGTATCCTGATCCACGTTCTTCAGCGCGGCGGCACCGAAAATGATGGCGGAACTATCATGTCCAGTTTTACCAAATGGCCGTCTCTCGATCGCCATGCCTTGCCTCCCTTTAGCTCGGTCATATTCCCTCTCGATCTGTTCCGATCTCGTCCAGATCATAATGCGTCGTCTGGTAAACGTAGTTCAGCCAATTACCAAATAACAAGTGGCCGTTGCCCCGCCAGGTATTGACTGGCACCTTCGACGGATCGTCGTTGGGGTAATAATTGGCGGGCAATTGGATGTCATCGCCCTTCGCCACGTCACGCTGGTATTCGTCGCCGATGGTCGTCGAATCGTATTCCATATGGTTGAACATGTGGACGTGCCGAAGCTTATGGTCCAGCACCATGCACATGCCGGCCTCTTCAGAATCCATGAGAACCTGAAGATGATCGAAATTGGCGAAATCCTCAATCCGGTTCTCAGTATGCCGGGATACGGGTACGGGGATTTCGTCATTTAGGCCTCGCATTAGCAAGGACGTATGGTCGAGGACCCGATGGGTGTAGATGCCAAATCGTTTTTGCGGCAATTGGTACTTGGGAATGTTGTAGAAGTGGTTTAGTGCAGCTTGTCCGCCCCAGCAAAGGTGGAAGTTGCTG
This sequence comes from Rhodospirillaceae bacterium UBA3470, assembly GCA_002378125.1. Taxonomy (GTDB): domain Bacteria; phylum Pseudomonadota; class Alphaproteobacteria; order Rhodospirillales; family Casp-alpha2; genus UBA3470. The sequence goes on from DFRF01000155.1 coordinate 17,213, forward strand.
TGGGCGTTGGTGAGGGACCAGTTAAAAATCTCACCCAATTCTTCCCAGTATACAACGTCTTCAAACGGCAGTTGCTCGATAGGCGCACCAGTGACGATGAGGCCGTCAAACTTCTGATTCTGGATTTCGATTAGTGGGCGATAGAAATCCAATAAGTGTTGGGCCGATGTGTTCTTTGGCGTGTGCGACGCCATGGAAATCAGCGTCATCTCCACCTGTAGCGGGGTCGAACCTAGAACGCGGGCCAACTGCGTCTCGGTTTTTATCTTCTCCGGCATCAGGTTCACGATGGCGATCCGCATAGGGCGGATATCCTGAAGGATGGCGCGTTCTTCCTTAATTAGGAGGACGCCTTCTTCTTCCAAGATTTTACGGGCCGGCAGCCCGTCGGGAATTTTGATCGGCATTCTTTGTCCGTTTCCGCTTAATATCCATCGCGGAGAGTTGCTCGGCCTTCGCAGGCCGCAACGTAGCGTTGAAGGTTGGCCGCCGCCGTTTCCGATTGGCTGGCCTGTTCCATGACTGTGGCGTGGACCTTGTCCAGGAAGAGCGCAGCGTTCGGCAATGTGTTGCCATGCTCATCTGGTTGAAATAGTTCGTCGGCGTGAATTGTAAAGCCGTAATTGTTGGCGATCTTGCGATAACGTGGTTTGCGAAATTCTAAAAGCTCTGGAAACAGGGGCCGGGCAAAATTCAACGGGTCAATGCCGACGCCGTCGTCCGGTTTGTCGGTGAGAGCCGGCGTGATGAAGGCCGGGTTGTAGAATAAGGGTTTCGGATGCGTGCGGGCGCGCTTCTTCAATTCCTTTTCGTAGACTGGGTTGGGCTCGATATAGAGGATCAGACTGTCGGCGGTGAGCGCCTGGATAACCGGGTCCAATGGATCGTCTGGGTCGACGATCTCACACAGGCTTCCGGAGGCGTCGTTGACGAAGTCCTTACACCGGTATATTTGCCAGGATTTCGACATAAAGCTTGCCGCGTCCTTCATGGATTCGATTTCTGCGCGGCGATACAGGTCCTGACGTTCTAGGAACGTAGACTTGGCCAGGCCGCCGGCATATGGGGCGCCGTACATTCCGAGGAATGTGGAAACCGGTTCCAGGTTGTCGACGGAAATATTATGGTTGATGTAGATCGAATCAGACCGCAGCAGATTGGCGACGAATGGATCGCGCATCTGCATGATTTTGAACTTAACATTGTCCAGGATTTCTTCGACCAGGTAACGCGTGCCGATACGGTAATCGGCGGAATAGTGAAACCAGTCGGCCGATCGCCGGAGTGCCGTGGACAGCATGGTCTTACCCACGCCAGACATCCCCAGAAGGGTTACGGCATGATGCAGTTTACGAAATTTGGACAGCGTGATCATGGCCTTCATCCGCAGACGTTGAACTCCCTAGTTTGCGCAGTGAAAGCGGGGCGGCACCCTGTGTCAAGCGGGGCGATTTCTTTCCTTAGCTTCTTTCTTAGTGTGTCTCTAATGCCCTGTCGGTTCCACAATTTGTTCGGACAGGCACGATGGTTCCTAAAGCCGATCTGCTCCTTGGCTCGCATCGACACCAACGTAACTTCCGCTTCTCAATGCCTTCGATACACAAGTGCAAATGGCTATCGGTCCGGACTGCTTGCTCCAGCGGGAAAACTGGGTTGTATATCCAGTCGACGCCTTCGTTGCGGCGTTGACCATGGCGAACCCGGAGGAATGTCTGTTAGGGAGCGACTGGCCACACATCATGTTGGCGGATACCAAGGCACCCGGGTCCGAAAAAAAGCGAGTTTGGGTCAACAATCTGGCTAGACTTTATAGGTTCTTCTGATCCCCATGCCCCGCCGACGTTATCGACTGAAGTCAATTTCGCATACATTCATCAGAGGGGTTTTGCTGGTTTTTTGGGGTGCCGTTGAGTAGCTTGCGCTTGCCTTTTGGCGAAGACATTAGCATTGAAATTTTTAGCGGACTTTAAGCAGTCGGGGTAATGTGTGGATGAATTATGTAGAAGCGGGTGGCCTTCGCGTCGCCGACGTTCTTTTTCGGTTTATCAATGAGGAAGCGTTGTCGGGCACCGGGATCGGTCAAGATTCCTTTTGGACGAGTTTTGGCGCAATCGTCGCCGATTTTGCGCCGCTCAACCGAACACTCTTGGAAACCCGTGACGCCATTCAGACTAAGCTGGACTCCTGGCATCGCGACCATCAGGGCCAACCTATTGATGCAGATGCCTACAAGGCCTTCCTTAAGGAGATCGGCTACCTCGTCGATGAGGGCCCGGCATTCGCGATCGGCACGGAAAATGTGGATGCCGAGTTTGCGGCCATCGCGGGGCCGCAGCTTGTGGTTCCGGTGACTAACGCGCGCTATGCTTTGAACGCGGCCAATGCGCGCTGGGGCAGCCTTTATGACGCGCTTTATGGATCGGATGCTATCGACGAGGAAGGCGGCGCGGCACGTGGAGACGCGTTCAATCCAGTGCGTGCCAAAAGGGTCATTGCCTGGTCAAAACGCTTACTTGATGATGCGGCGGCCTTGGCCGAAGGCTCGCATGCAGATGTGACGGCCTACACAGTTGTAGATGGCCAGCTTCGCGCGAGATTGGCCAACGAGGCTGACACGACGTTGGTGGATCCGGCCAAATTCGTGGGTTTCCAGGGCGATGTGGTTCAACCGGCATCCATTCTGTTGGTCAACAATGGTTTGCACGTCGATGTTCAGATAGATCGAGATCACGCCATTGGCAAGACTGACGCGGCGGGTGTCGCCGATGTGGTTCTCGAGGCGGCCGTGACGACGATCGTTGATCTGGAGGATTCCGTCGCGGTCGTGGACGCCGAGGATAAGGTCGGCGCATACCGCAACTGGTTGGGCCTGATGAACGGCAGCCTCAATGCGGATTTCGACAAGGGAGGTGAAACGGTGCACCGACGCCTCAACGTCGACCGGGCGTATACGGGGCCTGACGGAAGCGCGCTAACGCTGCATGGCCGTTCGGTGATGCTCATCCGCAATGTCGGCAACCTGATGTATAACAATTCGGTCCTGGATGCTGACGGAAACGAGGTCCCGGAAGGCATTATTGATGCCATGTGCTCGGTGCTCATTGCCCTGCACGACCTGAACGGAATGGGGCCGTTAAAGAATAGCCGTTGTGGGTCGGTTTATATCGTCAAACCGAAGATGCACGGCCCTGCTGAAGCTGCCTTTGCAAACGACCTGTTCGGTAGGGTTGAAGACGCCCTTGGGCTCGCGCGAAACACGGTGAAGATGGGCATTATGGACGAGGAACGACGGACCACCGTCAACCTTATGGAATGCATCCGCGCGGCCAAGGACCGAATCTGTTTCATTAATACAGGATTTTTGGACCGCACCGGCGACGAGCTCCATACCTCCATGGAGGCTGGGCCCATGGTCCGAAAGAATGCCATAAAAGAAACGCCCTGGATCGCCGCCTACGAAGATTGGAACGTGGACGTAGGATTAGCTTGCGGTCTGCAAGGCAAAGCGCAGATTGGCAAGGGTATGTGGGCCATGCCAGACATGATGGCGGCTATGATGGAACAAAAGGTCAGCCATCTCAACGCCGGCGCTAACACGGCTTGGGTGCCTTCACCAACCGCCGCTACGCTGCACGCCACCCATTATCACCGCGTCAACGTCGCTGACCGCCAGAATGCTTTGAAATCCCGTGAAAGGGCGAGCCTGGACGCCATCTTAGCCATCCCCTTGTCGGAGGGAGCGAATTGGAAACCCGAAGAGGTGCAGATGGAGTTGGACAATAATGCTCAGGGCATTCTTGGCTATGTAGTGCGTTGGGTTGATCAAGGGGTTGGATGCTCGAAGGTGCCGGATATCACCGATGTGGGCCTCATGGAAGACCGCGCCACGTTGCGCATTTCTGCCCAACACATCGCTAACTGGCTCCACCACGGCATTTGTTCCGAAGAGCAGGTGATGGAAACCATGCAGCGTATGGCTATCGTCGTTGATCAACAGAATGCCCGCGATCCAGCCTATCGCAACATGGCGCCGGACTTTGACGCCTCCATCGCCTTCCAGGCAGCCTGCGACCTGGTGTTCAAGGGGCGTGCGCAGCCGAATGGTTATACGGAACTGGTCCTGCACGCTAGACGCCAGGAGGCGAAGGCGAAGTTCGCGGCCTGAAATGGTTGCTGATTGCATCGCTTTCCGGCCTGATTTTTAATCGCGCAGGAAGGAAGGTTTATGAAGATCATCGTTCTTGGTGCCGGGATAGGGGGCGCGACACTGGCCATGGCGCTGCAACGCGCCGGCCTGGATTTCACCGTTCTCGAGCAGGCCGAGGGCTTTGGCGAGATCGGCGCCGGCATTCAACTCAGCTCTAACGCGGTTAAGGTTTTGGCACGGCTCGGTCTGGAAGATAGACTGGCCGAGGTCTGTTGTGAGCCTGATTCTCATAAATTTAAGGATTGGGCGACGGGCGAGACAATCCTCCGCACCCCATTGTGCCCGGAAGTTCGTGATGCCTTCGGAGCACCATACTTTCACGGCCATCGACCGGACCTTTTGAATGCGTTAACAACGGGTCTAGACGTCGATCGTATTCGCTTTGGCTTCGAGGTAGAGTCGGTCGGCGAGGATGAAGATGGTCCCTGGGTGTGCGGCGCCGATGGAGAGGTCGTGCGTGGTGACGTTTTGATTGGCGCGGACGGCATCCATTCTGTGGTCCGCGATCAGATTTTCCAACCGCACGTACCGCTGAGGTCAGGCTATTGTACTTGGCGTGGTGTCATCGATGCCGCCGATGTGGCTGATCTTGGCGTGCCCATATCGTCCTATATTGTTATGGGGCCGAAGCTGTCCTTTGTTTTCTATTACGTTTCGGGCGGTACGCGGATCAATTGGTTGGCCATGGGGCCGACCGAGAGCACCATGCGAGAATCATGGTCACAGACGGCGCAAAAAGATGAACTCCTGAAGGCATTTAAAGAGTGGTACGAAGTTCCTACTCGTTTCATCGAGGCTACTAAGCAGCCTTTCGTCACCGCGCTTTATGATCGAGACCCTCTAGACACCTGGGTCAAGGGCCATATTGCCGTGATGGGTGACGCTGCGCATGCCATGCTACCCTACCACGCACAGGGTGCCGGACAATCGATTGAAGACGCCTGGGTCCTGGCCAGACTTCTCGGTAAGAATGACGATGGTCCGGCGGCCGCCCTTCGGCGCTTTGAGGCGCTCCGGAAGGACCGTGCGGATAGGATGATCCAACATTCCCGTGACGCTGAGCGTTGGTACCACCTTGACGACGTCGACGATGTGGGACGCCGCAATGCTCGCTTTCGTCGCTACAACGACAAAGCGAGCTTCACACCCCAACAGACCTGGCTCTACAGTTACGATGCTGAGAAGGCAGTTGAAGGTACTGACCAGGATTGGCGGGCCTTGACGGCCTGGTAGGTTTAATGGGGTTAAGGCGCGAGCACCAACTAGGGACACCCACCAAGGATTGTTTGCTTTGCGCTGGTTTTGGATCTTTGCGCAACGGTGCCGGAGCTTGGGAAGATATTTCGGACCCTCGCTAGGAATGGGATTCTCGCTGGTGTTTTTTGGATGTGTTGGATCTTCGCCGACTGAGTGTGGAAGTAATAACCAAAGAAAAATTCCATGATTGCAGGTTGGCTTCAGGGGGCGACGCGCCCAGCCACAGCCATTGCGGGTACAGTTGAGATAGGTACAGCAGCGATTGATGACGAGGCCCGTGTCTCAATTGGTCCAGCGGACGTTGACGGCGTCGGACTTGGTACATGAGATTCAACGTGGAACTAGAATGGTGATGGAACTAATCGTACGATTTTGATATGTGAGAAATAAGTTCTTTGTTGGTGGTAGGTCAGGCTCACGAAGTGGTGTTTCTATATTTTTTGAAAATAAAAACTGCAGTTGCGAAAGAGTTTTTTGTGGCTATTCGCGAATGATAATCACTCTTAACTATTTGGTTTTTAAGAAAAAAAGATTTCAAGTCATGGAGCTGTTGATGCTATGTTTCCTCTCCAAATGAGTTCCGCAAAAGCGGGCGACAGGGAGAAATAGGTTGTTCCGGTCAGACCACACCGCTGTGGTTCACCAGCATGATCTCCGTACCTGCCGCCCCTCAACGAAGAAGGGGAGAGTTCTCCATGCAAAAGTCCCTCAACATTGATCCGGAAAAGTGTACCGGATGCCTTCAGTGCGAGCTCGCGTGCTCTTATGATAACGAAGGCGTATTCAACCCATCAAAGTCTCGTATCAAGGTTTTTAAGTTTGAGGACGCGGGGCGTTTCGTCCCCTATACCTGCACCCAATGTGACGAAGCCTGGTGCATGCAAGCGTGTCCGGTGGATGCCATTTCCTTGGATACCACGACTGGTGCCAAGGTCGTCTCAGATACCCTGTGTGTTGGTTGCAAGGTCTGCACCATCGCTTGTCCATTCGGGACCGTGAACTACAACTCTTCTACCGGCAAGGTGATAAAATGCGATCTCTGTGAAGGCGAACCTGCGTGCGCCACGGCGTGTCCGACAGCGGCCATCACCTATGTGGACGCAAATTGGACCGGGCTAGATAAGATGCGGGCTTGGGCAGAGAAAACGGACGCCGGCACGCAAGTATCGGCATAGGGAGGATAGATCAATGGCATGGGCTAGAAATTTACTGCGCGTCGATCTCTCAAAGGGGACATCGACCAACGAACCGCTCAACATGGAATGGGCGCAGAAATACTTGGGCCAGCGCGGCCTGGCGACCAAGTATTTCGTTGAGGAGGTCGACCCGAAGGTCGACCCACTTTCGCCAAAAAACAAACTGATCATGACGACCGGTCCGCTGACAGGCACGTCGGCCTCGACCGCAGGTCGGTATTCCGTAGTAACCAAAGGCGCGCTGACGGGCGCCATCGCGTGCTCGAACTCGGGCGGTTTCTTTGGCAATGAACTGAAAAATGCCGGCTACGATATGATCATCTTCGAGGGTAAGGCTGAGAAGCCGGTTTACCTAATGGTAGAGAACGACAGCGTGCAAATACTGGATGCCGCTGAATTCTGGGGAGCGTCCGTGTGGGACACGGAAGAGGGGATTAAGACAAAGCATGGTGATCCGCTGATCCGCGTTGCGTCCATTGGAGTTTCTGGTGAGCAGGGAGTAAAGTTCGCCTGTATCGTCAACGATATGGACCGTGCTGCTGGACGTTCCGGCGTGGGCACGGTTATGGGGTCGAAAAACCTGAAGGCGGTCGCTGTGCGTGGTACCTTGGGCGTTGCAGTCGACGATTCCAAGAGCTTCATGGCCGCCGCCGCCGCCGGCAAGGAAGTGTTGGCTGGAAACGCGGTGACCGGCGAAGGTCTCCCGGCTTTTGGCACGCAGGTTTTGATGAACGTAATCAACGAAACCGGCGCGCTACCGACCCATAACCACCGGGACGTACAGTTCGAGGGCGCGAATAACATCTCGGCCGAAGCTATGGCGGAACCGCGTGAGTCGGATGGCAAGCCCAACCTGGTTACCAACCAGGCCTGCTTTGGTTGCACCATCGCTTGTGGCCGGGTCTCAACCATTGATCGCAATCACTTCTCGGTGAAGGACCGCCCCGAATATCATAAAGCGTCGGGTGGCCTTGAATACGAGGCTGCATGGGCCTTGGGTGCGGCGACAGGCGTTGATGATTTGGATGCCCTGACTTTCGCCAACTTTATATGTAATGAGCAGGGTATTGATCCTATTTCCTTCGGCGCCACCGTCGGTGCCGCCATGGAGATGTATGAGGATGGGGTGATCTCGACCAAAGATACGGGCGGGATCGAGCTTAACTTCGGTAATGCGGAAGCACTCTGTTCCTTAGCTGAGCTCACTGGCAAAGGTGAGGGTTTTGGTGCGGAAATTGGCCTTGGTTCCAAACTGCTTTGCGAGAAGCACGGCAAGCCAGAACTTTCCATGTCCGTGAAGGGGCAAGAATTCCCGGCTTACGACTCGCGCGGTATCCAAGGCATGGGTCTGACATATGCTACGTCGAACCGCGGTGCGTGCCACTTGCGGAGCTATACGGTGGCTTCCGAAGTGCTAGGCATCCCGGAAAAGACCGATCCCCTTGAAACGGATGGCAAGGCAGGCTTAGTAAAGGCTTTTCAAGATGCGACCGCAGCCTTCGATAGTGCTGGGCTCTGCATCTTCACGTCCTTCGCATGGACCTTAGATGACGTGGCACCACAGTTGGACGCGGCCTGCGAAGGCGAATGGTCTACCGACAAGCTGCTAGAAGTGGGCGAGCGGATCTGGAACTTGGAGCGTCAGTTTAATATGGCAGCGGGCTTTACCGGAAAGGATGACAACCTGCCGGCGCGTCTGGTGAAGGATGCGGCGAAGACTGGTCCGGCTGAAGGCAAGACTAACGGTTTGGGCAAGATGCTGCCAGAATACTACGAGGTTCGTGGTTGGACTGGCGATGGCGTGCCCAGCAATGAAACGTTGGACCGCCTGAGCCTCTAGGTTTTTTTAGATGCTGGGATACAGGCCTCGGTGGATGGTGCCTCATGCACCGTCCTCCGGGGTTCCTGACTTGTGATCTAAATCTAATCTAAGGAGATGTTAATGACCTATGTTGTCGTGGGTGCAGGACCCTCCGGCGTGGTGGCAGCTGAAACCCTGCGCAAAGCCGACCCATCCGTGGATGTGGTGCTTATTGGAGACGAGCCCGAACCGCCCTATTCACGCATGGCTATTCCTTATTACCTGACCGGTAAGGTCGATGAGACTGGGACCTACCTCCGCAAGACTGATGGACACTATGACACCAAAGGTATTCGGTACCTTGAGGGCCGGGTTGCTAGTGTCGATGCGGATGCGGGAAAGGTGGCCCTGGAGGATGGATCCAGCCAAGACTATTCCAAGCTTCTGATCTGCACCGGGGCAAGTCCCATAAAGCCGCCGGTAGAAGGCCTTGATTCACCAGGGGTTCATCATTGTTGGACGCTTGAAGACGCGCGCCAGATTATTGGCGTTGCTCACGAAGGGGCCGATGTTGTCCTAATTGGCGCTGGTTTCATCGCTTGTATCATCTTGGAAGCTCTTGTGGAACGGGGTGTCAACCTTACCGTGGTGGAAATGGAAGATCGGATGCTTCCCCGCATGATGGATGAGACGGGCGGCGAAATGATCAAGCGTTGGTGCGAGAAGAAGGGCGTGAGCGTCCAGACAGGTGTTCGGGTCACCAAGGTCCAGTATAGTGACGGTGCCGGCGATGGTCACCTGGCTGTGGACTTGGATAATGGTTCGCAGCTGCCTGCAAATTTGGTTGTGGTTGCGGCCGGTGTTGCCTCAAACACCGGCTTTTTGGGCGGTTCTGGGGTCAAGGTGGAAGATGGGATTGTCGTTGATAATCGCCTGATGTCCTCAGTGGATGGGATTTATGCCGCCGGCGATTGCGCCCAGGGTCCAGATTTTTCAACGGGTGGTTGGTCTGTGCATGCCATTCAGCCAACGGCTGTGGATCACGCCCGAGTCGCTGCATTGAACATGGTTGGGCAGGATGCACCGTACCGTGGTAGCCTGGTCATGAACGTTCTCGATACCATGGGATTGGTATCCGTATCTTATGGCGCTTGGGAGGGCGTTGATGAGGGCGAGCAATCGGTTGTGGTCGATGAGGAAGGGTTCAAGTATTTGCGTCTGGAATTCCTTGGCGATCATATCGTTGGGGCACTTAGCCTGGGTCGGACCGAACACGTGGGAGTGCTACGTGGACTGATCCAGAATAGGACGCCGCTGGGTGAGTGGAAGACGATCCTTATGGCTAATCCACAACGCTACATGGAAGCTTACGTGGATCACTCCCAGTAGGCCCTAAGGTCCATGATAATTCGAATCAAGCTCTACGCCGCATTAGGAAAGTATCTGCCTGACGGCGCAGTGAAGAATGAGGCTGATATGGAGGTGGCTATAGGAACTACGCCAGAAGTCGCCTTCACCTCTCTCAACGTGCCGCTAGAGCAATGCCACCTTGTTCTCATCAACGGTCTATTCGTCCCGCCGCCAGAGCGGGCAACGCGTACCTTGGCCAATGGGGATCATTTGGCCGCCTGGCCACCGGTGGCGGGGGGGGTGAGGTGACGGAAGACCGCGTGACTGTTACTAAGGAGATGGCGGTGACCCACGCTGATTTTTTTCGGATTTTGCCTAATGTTTTCCCCGATCGTGATTACGATGTCCAGGGTACTACTATTCGGCGGCAAAGCGATGGCGGCACGCTAGAGATCAAGCTTGGCCTTGAGGGCACCCGGCGGATCGCGATTTTAAAGCTGCCCCAGACGTCGATCACTTTAACTTTTAAGGGATATTCCCAATCGCAGCGGTCAGAGCTCATCGA
>DFRF01000063.1 GCA_002378125.1 Rhodospirillaceae bacterium UBA3470
CAGTTGGTCCGTATTGGCCTAGAGCATCCGCAAATTCACTTCGAGATCGTCTACGGCATGTCCGACAACAAGCGCTCCTGGTGGGACAACGCCAATGCGACCCGCCTTGGCTATCAGCCCCAGGACCGGTCCGAGGATTGGGCCAAGGAAATTCTGGCCGACGGTGCCCGGGACACCGACGATGATGCTGCTGAGACCTATCAGGGTGGCTCCTTTGTCTCCCTGTAGGACGGTGGCGGCCGCGTGCCGGACCTTTGCTAGTGCGCACGGGTTCAATTGTCCATGCGCTCCATATCATTGGTGTCGTGCTGTGGATTAAAGGCGTCGGGTTTATGACCACCGTTATGCTGTCAGCCGGCCGTTGGAGCGCTGATTTGGTGGATTGCATTGAGCGTTAGGAGGTAGCCGAACATCGCTTTGCCGGCGACGCAATGAAGCACATGGGCCTAGACGCGAACGATTTTCTTAGTTCAAAATCTTCCTTATCTGGCGCCCAGCATGGCCCACCCTAGGCGCTTTGAAACAGAGAATGCGTTATGCGTTTTGAGGTTAAGGAACTGAACCCGTATTTCGGGGCCGAGATTACAGGCCTAAGACTGCACGCAGAAACCGCCGATCAGTGGTTTCCGGACCTGCGTCAAGCCTTCACGGACTATGGGTTGCTAGTTCTGCGCGGGAACGAGATTTCCATGGCCGACCAGGTGGCGTTGGGCCAGAGGTTTGGTGATGTGCAGCTTCACGAGATGGATCAGTACCGCCGCGAAGACTATCCAGAAATCTATTTCCTGACCAATCTCGATGCATCTGGTAATCCCAGTGGCAAGCATCCGGACAAAGGCACGCTGCATTGGCACACCGATGGGTCCTGGCGGGATCGCACAGGGCTCGTGACTATTATGGTCGCCGACGAGGTACCAAAGGCTGGTGGCGAGACCCATTTCTGCTGCATGGAAGCGGCGTATGAAGCGCTGGACGACGAAACCAAGACCAGACTGGTCTCGCTTCGCGCCGTGCACAGTCTAGATTTTTCACGCAACCGCCGCCATCCCCATGACCCCTTAACCGACGCGCAGAAGGCTAAGATTCCGCCGATCACTCATCCCGTCGTGCGCACCCATCCCGAAACAGGGCGTCACAGTCTGTTCCTGGGCGATCATGCGGAATGCATCGAGGGCTGGGATTATGAAGAGGGGCGGGTTTTTATCGATGACATGAACGCCACGACGACGCGGCCCGAATTTTGTTATGCCCACGCCTATCAACAAGGCGATGTCGTGATGTGGGATAACCGCCGCCTTCTGCATATGGCGGCTCCATATGACACGGCCGCCGAGCGTCGGGTCATGAGGCGGACGACGGTTCTGGGCGACGTGCCGTTCTGAAGCTTATTGGGCTTTCTCGATGAATTCTACGGTAATACCGTCGCTATTGCGCAGATAAGCCACCCGGCTTCCCGTATTCGGCCCCTTATCGATGGTTACCGGATTGCCCAGAGGCACGAAGGTGTGCTGATGGGCTGTGGCAATCGCGGCGTCGATGTCGTCGACATCATAGGCCAAGTGAGCGAAGCCCACGTCGCAGGGTCTGCTCTCGATACGTCCGCGTTCAGCCGGAGCCAGATACTGAATGAGCTCGATCCGATGGCCGGGGCCCTGGACAAAGGCGATTTCCATTTCCGCACCGGCGACGCCGGTCACCTGCTGGATGATCTTTGGGTCGCGAGGCGCGCGGGATAGAAGTTCAAACCCGAGCCCGTCGCAAAAGAAACCGATGGTCTGGTCCAGATCGGATACTGTGAAGCTGGTATGATTGGTCCTAAGAATTGTGAAATCGTTCTGCGTCATCTGATTTCTCCTGTTCGAAATGCTAACCATCGTCGGCTGGACGAAGATGTGCTTCCAAGGCCGCGCGTACGGCGTCGGGAACGACTTCCCCTTTCTGAGTATTGTAGTTGAAATATACGTAGGTTGTTTTGCCCTTGGCGCACAAGCGCTTCCCTTGCCAGATCTCTTCGTAGAGTGTGAAACTCTTGGTGCCCACCCGGTCGACCCAGGTCCTTACCACCGCGTCATCGTGGAAGTAAATCTGCGCCATGTAGTCGATATTGGTATTTACCAGTGCGATCCGCCAGGCGTCGAAATTCAGGTCCGGGGTCAGAATACGGAATATGTCCCGTCGACCCGCCTCCATCCATACGGGGACGAAGACGTTATTAATATGCCCAGCGCCGTCAGTTTCGGAGACGCGGGGAATGATTGCAGTTTCGAACATCTCTCAGGCCGCAGTCCAGCCGCCGTCTACCATCAGAGCCGCACCGGTGACCAGGCTGGACGCGTTGGATGCCAAGTAGACGACGGCGCCCATGATCTCTTCCACCTGCCCGACCCGGCCGAGCGCGATCGAAGATACCACGAGGTTATGGAAATCCTTGTCCTCCAGCATGGGCTTGCTCATCGGGGTAACGATGAATGTGGGACAGATGGTATTCACACGTATTCCGTCTGGACCCAATTCCCAGGCCAGCGCCTTGGTAATGCCTTCGAGGGCGTGCTTGGTGGCGCAATAGACCGTACGTTTTGGGCCACCCACGTGGCCCATCTGGGATGAGATGTTGATGATTGAGCCTGATAACCCGACGTCCTGAAGGCCCTTCGCTACCGTCTGGGTTAGAAACACAACGGAGCGTACATTCAAATTGGTGACCAGGTCGTAGTCATCCTCGGTGATGTCCTGCAGGAATGCGGGCCGGTTGGTGCCGGCGTTATTTACCAGGATTTGAAACGGACCGTGTTCGCCCACTGCGGCCCGGGTGGCTTCCAAATCGGACACATCTAAAGCCAATCCTGATGCCTGTCCGCCGGTGGCGCGGATCTCGTCTGCTAGAGCATCAACTTCAGCACCGGTCCTCGCCGCGAGAACCACGTCTGCGCCTGCATCTGCCAAAGCCACGGCCGATGCCCGGCCGATGCCACGTCCGGCGCCTGTGACCAAAGCCTTGCGGCCATCGACACGAAAGCTTGGAGTTTTGGGCAAACTCATGATTTTGGGACTGCGCCGTAGGGTTCGACGTTTGAGCCTCCGTACCGGCGGGCGCGGATGTTTGCCTGTTCGCCGTGCCCGGCGAAACCTTCGAGGGCACATAACCGTGAACAATAGCTGCCCACCAGGGCAGAAGCCTCGTCCGTGAGAACCTTCTGATAGGTGCAGGTCTTCATGAACTTGCCGACCCATAGCCCGCCCGTGTAGCGGGCCGCTCTTTTGGTGGGCAGAGTATGGTTGGTGCCGATCACTTTGTCGCCGAATGAGACATTTGTCCGCGGGCCTAGGAACAGGGCACCATAGTTGCTCATGTTGTCTGCGAAGTATTCTGGATTTTCGGTCATCACTTGGACATGTTCATAGGCAAGCCGGTCGGCTTCCTCAACCACTTCATCCACCGTGTCACAGACAATCACTGAGCCATATTCATTCCAAGCCTCACGGGCAATATCGGCAGTTGGCAGTATGCCCAACTGACGTTCCACTTCCACCATGGTATCCTCGGCCAATTTCCTAGATGTGGTCAGTAACGCAGCCGGCGAAGTCGGGCCGTGTTCAGCCTGGCCCAAAAGGTCAACGGCACAGATTTCGCCGTCAACGCTCTCATCTGCTATGACGAGCGTTTCCGTCGGTCCGGCGAAGAGATCGATTCCGACTCGGCCAAACAATTGGCGTTTTGCTTCCGCAACGAACATGTTGCCGGGGCCCACCAGCATGTCGACGCCTGCAATTGTCTCGGTTCCCAAGGCCATGGCACCAACGGCCTGAATGCCGCCTAGGACGAGAATTTCGTCGGCACCTGCCAGGTGCATGGCAGCCACGATGGCTGGGTGCGGCTCGCCGTCCTGCGGCGGTGCCGACGCCATAATCCGTTTTACGCCGGCTACCTTAGCCGTGACCACGCTCATGTGGGCCGACGCCACCATGGGGTATTTGCCGCCAGGCACATAACACCCGACGGCGTTCACTGGAATGTTTTTGTGCCCCAGGATGACGCCGGGCAATGTCTCGATCTCTAAATCCTTGAGGCATTCTTTCTGTTTTTCTGCAAAGTTCCGGACTTGTGCCTGGGCGAACTTGATATCGTCAATATCGTCGGCGGAAACTTTGGCCAGGGCGCCCGCGATTTCGGCCTCGCTGAGACGGAAATCGTCGGGAGCGTACCCGTCGAACTTCAGCGCCAGTTCCTTGACGGCATCGTCACCGCGCTTTGCGATGGCCTCCAGAATGCCCTCGACCGTGGCGCGGACCTTGGCATCGGCCTCAGCGACATCGGCGTCGCTCTTGCCCTGTTTCAAATAGTTGATCATGGGAGTTCCTCATACGAATTTGTGAAAAACTTAATGGATCGTGCGCATTTCGCCAATCCTTGCGCCGTTAAATTGGTTGAAACACCTATCCCAGTTCTTGGCTGCGCAAACTTGGTAAATGCGCTCCTAGACGTTTGTGTCCTGCGGTCAGCCAGGCTTAGCAGAGCTATTCGCTGGATTCTGCTGGCCATGAAGATGGTTGTGTGGACTGAATGCCCCGTTGCTCAGTTGGTATGTTACAAAAATTTCCTTGCTCTTGACACTGATGGCTGTTGACAATGCACCCTCAGCGGAGTGCTTGCTCAGATCTATATAGTTTGTCGCAAGACACCGACGTCCGAATGACACAGATAAATAATTGGAGGAAACATGTTCGGGAAGATTTCAATTCTGAAACGCCTTGTGGGGCGGTCCGGCCTTGCGGCTGCCGCGCTCGCTTTAGCGACAGCACTTACGGGAACTCAGGCTAGTGCTGAAGTGACGATCCGTATTGCTTCCGATACGGTGGGCCCACCTCACCCGGCCGGCATTGCCATGATGATTTTTAAGGACAAGGTCGAAGCAGCCATTCCTGGATCCAAGGTTAGGGTTTACGTCTCGGCATCGCTTTACAAAAACTCCGAAGCAATCGAGGCCATGACGGAGGGCAACCTGGAAATGGCTTGGGGCCAGTTTGGTAAAACCGCCATGGTCGACCCTTGGACCAATGTTCTGCTTGGACCCATGCGTTTGACTACCGCAGGGGCAATCAACGCCCTTGACGACTTTGAATCTTATAAAGTTGTCAAAAAGCGCTTTAACGATGTGCATGACGTGACCATTTTTGGGACAGCGCACTTGAGCTTTTATATGGGTGCTGGCGCCGGTTTTCGCCTTTTAAGCCCGGACGACTTTAAAGGGAAGAAAGTTCGTTCAATGGGGCCAGCTGAGAACGCTATGCTGCGTGCCTTTGGCGCAAACCCAACGACAATGGCTTTTGGTGATGTCCCACCGGCTCTGCAAACTAAAGTGATCGATGGTTTGCTAACCAGTCTTGGTGGTTGGAATAAAGTCAAGGAAAACGCTCCTTTCTATTCCATCGCGGGTATCAACGGCATTGTCGGGGATTACTATTATATCGCCGGATCAAACAAGTGGTGGGCGAAGCTTAAGCCAAAGCATCAAAAGACCATTGGCAAGATACTCGTCGACGAAGTTCTGCCTTGGGCTAAG
>DFRF01000202.1 GCA_002378125.1 Rhodospirillaceae bacterium UBA3470
AGGCTCAGAAACGTTGATTTAAGACACCCGCTTTCCGGGTGGCAGCATATATGCCACGCTCGTGGCGATGCCCATACACAGCGCCAACGCAATAAAAACCGTCTCCAGTCCCCAGATATCAGCGATCAACCCACCCACAATCGGCACCAGGGTCGAGAACCCGGCCTGAGCCCCGAACAAGAGACTGATGGCGCTGCCGCCCATCTCCTTTGGCACCAGATCCATGGACCAACTGTGCACTACGGGACGGACGGCGAACAAAGTGAAGCCGAGAAAGAGAAGAAGAACCATAAACGGCATAGGAACGGTGATGGCCGGCACCACGGCAATCACCAACGTCGTCGCCGCCAGACCGGCTAAGACTACAGGCCGCCGACCGGTGCGATCCGAGAGTGTTCCCGCCACGGGCCCAGCAATCATGCCGCCAACCTGCAGGGACGTCAGCGCTACGCCCAACAGGATGGACCCAAAACCCAAGTCATCCAGCATCAACAGCGGCAGAAAGAACAGAAGGCCGTTCTGGGCCATCGACCGAAAGGCCGCCATCAAACAAATGCCAAGGAAAGCGCCATTCCGCAGCACATTTAGAATACCCTTGATATAGTCGCCGATACTCAAGCCTCCGATGGCGTCACCATCGACCTTATCCCCGGCCGACGCTGCCCGCCCGCGGCCGTCCAATAACATATACAGCACCACTGCCATCGCAAAGATTGGCACCGCACATACCGCCGCCGTGGTCTGCCAGGTTGTCCACATCAACAAGACACCGGCAACCAACGGTGCGATCATGTCCCCGAAACTCGCACCCAAGGTATGAATCGACAGAACATAACCACGGCTTCCCGGGAAGCGCTCGGCAAGATAGGAGATAGCAGCTGGATGCCACAGGTTATTCGTCGCACCGATGAAGACCAGCATGAAAATGATCAACCAGATGCCCTCGGCCAATCCCATGACAAATAAGGCCCCACCGCCAATCACCAGCGAGATTGCCTGCAACAGAACCCGACGCCCTGTGATGTCTACGAGCGCTCCGCTTCCCGCATTCGCGGCGAAGGAAGAAATGAAAAAAACGGAGGCGAATATCCCGGCTTCCGCGTAGCTGAGGCCCAAGTCTTCGCGAATGAAGGGCACAAGGACATAGAAGGTCGCCATGATCCAATGTGTGGCACCGTGCCCACCAGCGACCAAAAAGGCCGGCCCCTGTCCCTTCCAATTGAGACCTGTCATTTGTTCAATTGAAGCAAACATAGCGTGAACCTAGGCCCGCCTTCCTCCTTCGGCAAGACCGAACGGAGTGTCAAAGTCGTTGCTTTTGCGTTGTCTCCAAGGCCGGAGACCGTAAAATGTGCGGAGTTCATCGAAAGGGAAATTCCATGAGTGATATCACCGATCAATTGGTCATTTCGAAGGAAAATGGAGTGGGCTTGATCCAGCTTGACAACCAAGCCAAGCGCAACGCCATGACCTTTGATATGTGGCAAGGGATTCCTAAGGTTCTCGACGACTTCGAAGCGGATGACGCGGTACGCGTGGTCGTTGTTTCGGGCCGCGGGGGCAAGGCCTTTTGCGCCGGCGCGGATATCTCCCAATTCGAGAACAACCGCTCCAGCGAAGATGCGGTCGAAATTTACAACAATACGGTCAAGGCAGCGTCCGACAAGCTCGCCAATTGCAGCAAGCCGACGATCGCTAAGATCGAAGGATTTTGCATTGGTGGTGGCGTCGGTCTGGCTTTGTGCTGCGATTTGCGGATTGCCAACGATGTCTCCACCTACGCCGTGCCCGCCGCAAAACTAGGTCTGGGCTACCGGGCCGATGGCCTGACGCGGCTTGTGAATGTGGTCGGCCCCTCGTTCGCCAAGGAAATCTTTTACACGGCACGTCAGTTCAACCCGACCGAAGCGTTGGAGATGGGCCTCATCAACCGAATCGTGCCGCGCACCATGCTGAACACATACGTGGATGACTATGCCAAGACCATCGCGCACAACGCGCCCTTAACAATTTATGCGGCCAAGGTGGTTATTGACGAGTTGATCAACCCTGACGGTGGCGACGAAGTTCGCATGGCGCAGGTTGTCGACGACTGCTTCAACAGTGCCGACTACCAAGAAGGCCGCAAAGCGTTCATGGAGAAACGCAAGCCCCAGTTCCAAGGCAAGTAAAGTGGCGGGCCCATCCGAGCCCAACGCTGCTTTTTATTTCAACCCCGAAAACTACCAAACCTCGGGAGATGGCGTCGTTGGACGTCAATCCGCGACGGGTGGCTTTCTGCGCGGTTTCATCCAGCACGGCGGCACGGACCGTTTTTTCATCTACGCTGATTCGGCCAATGTGTTCGAGAAATTTCAGCGCTTTGCAGTCGATGCCGGCGCCCGGGCGGACCAAGCGGCAGCTTTTCTGCCCGTGACGACCGCGCACCTCAAACAACTGGGCACCGTATTTCGGCCGGGCCCGGACCTGGGCGACCTGGCCTGGCGGCGGCGGCACTTCGATCAACGTGATTTTTCTATCTGTGGGATCACCCATACGGTATCGGAAACCATGGCTATGCAGGTGATCGGCAATCTGATGATCGCCCCGGTCCAACCTTGGGATGCCCTGGTCTGCACTACCGAATGTGTGAAGGGCGTGATTGAGCGCCTTTTAGCCGATTGGGCAGATTACCTGGGGGCGCGGTTCGAGCATGACGTCCAACTGCCGTGCCGGCTTCCGGTGATCCCCCTTGGCGTCGACAGCGCTGCGATGGCGGCGAAGGCGGACGACAGCTACGCCCGCACAAACCTTCGCGAGACCTTGGGCATCAAGGACGGCGACATCGCGCTCCTGTACGCAGGTCGGCTGAACCATGTGGAGAAGGCCAATCCCATACCCATGTATCTGGGGGCCCAAGCCGCGGCTGCCAATACGAGGGTCCGACTGCATCTAATCCAGGCCGGCCAAGCCACCAACGCCGAGGTCGAGAGCGCCTTCAAGCAAGCCGCCGCAGCCTTTGCTCCCAAAGTCAACCATCACTTCATCGACGGCAGGCGTGACGGTCTTTATGACAAGGTCTGGGCAGCGGCGGACATCTTCATTTCCCTATCGGATAATATCCAGGAATCCTTTGGCCTGACACCCATCGAGGCCATGGCGGCGGGTCTTCCAGTGGTGATCAGCAATTATAACGGCTACCGCGAAAGTGTTCGCGATGGCGTCGAAGGGCTTACCGTACCAAGCGCCCAACCGGCACCCGGGGCGGGCGCAGAGATGGCGTTCCTCTATGATTCGGGGTTCGTACCCTACCCGGTTTTCACCGCAGCCATCTCCCAAAGCACAGCCGTGAACGTGCCCGCGGCGGCCAAAGCATTGAGCCGACTGATCGAGAACGGTGACCTGCGTGCACGCCTGGGGGCAGCGGGCCAACAACGGGCCGCTAGCGTCTACGACTGGCGCCACGTTGTCCGCGCTCATCAAGAGCTCTGGACCGAACTGACCGACGTGCGCACCCACGGTAAAGAGAGCGTTCCCCCCTTTCCGGGCAAGGCACCATTCCCTCTCGCGCCGGACCCGTTTGGGCCGTTTCTCGCCCATGCCACAGGCCTGCTGGACGCCAACACGACACTTTTGGCCGATGGTCCCTTCGATGAAGAGGCATTTCAAGCCCTCTATCGCTCCGACATTGCCACCCCCCTGTCGGCGGTATTGCTGGATGAAGCGGACACGACCAACTTGCTGAAGCGGATCATCAATGCTGGGGCCATGTCGGCCGGTGACGCGACCAAATACATGGCGCAGGAGAAAATTACGCCGTTATATCTAACCCTCGGCTGGCTTGCGAAAGTGGGATTGATAGCTGTTACCGCGACGCCCATCGACGCTGCTTCGCGCATCGACAGTCATTTCGGCCGCTCCGAAACCTGGCGCAAACTGGGCAGCGGGTAGAGGGCATCATGTTCCCAGCCTTTTCCTCGGAACGGCCGCCACAGCCACTAACCAACCCAACGCGGGTGGCTCGTGACACCACGGCCAAACAGGTCACTATCGGCCTAGTCGGTTGTATCTTCGCTGTGTCCGGCCCAACCGCAATCATGCTGGCCGTCGGCAACCAAGCTGGGATGGACCATGGCGAACTCGCTTCTTGGTTGTTCGGGGCGTTTTTCATTAATGGATTTATCAGTCTGATCATGTGCTGGACCTACCGCCAGCCCGTCGTGTTCCTTTGGTCGATACCGGGGATCGTTCTGGTCGGTCCGGCGCTGGAACACATGAGCTTCGCGGAAGTCCTTGGTGCTTACTACGCGGCCGGCGCAGCGATGCTGATCCTGGGCCTGTCTGGATGGGTCCGGCGGATCATGGAGGTCATTCCCTTACCCATCGTCATGGGCATGGTGGCCGGGGTTTTCCTTCAGTTCGGCCTGGATTGGATCAAGGCCTTCACTACCGCGCCGGTAATCGCCTTCTCCATGACAGCCGCCTTCTTTGCCACGACGGCCGCACCCGCCGTTGCCAATCGCATCCCACCGTTGATCGTCGCTATCGCCGTAGGCGCTCTTTGCCTCGCAGGCCTCGGCGACGGTCCGGACATGGCGGAAATGCCCAATACGTTGGCAACGCCGATCTTCCAGCTCCCGGCATTCTCTTGGCAAGCCATGTTAGAGTTGGTCGTACCGTTGATGGTCACAGTCCTCGCGGCGCAGAACAGCCAAGGGATTACAGTGCTCACGGCCGCAGGCCATCGCCCCCCCATCAACACAATCACCTCGGTGTGCGGGATCGGTTCCTTGATCACGGCAACGGTGGGGACGGTGTCTACCTGCCTCACCGGCCCTCTAAATGCCATTCTAGCCGGCAGCGGCACTGCCCGCGAAGGCCAATACACTGCGGCCTTGCTGGCCTGTATTGGCGCCATGTTGTTCGGTCTATTCGCGCCATTCTTCACCTCGCTGATGCTGGCGACGCCCGCGGAGTTTATCGCGACGTTGGCCGGCATCGCCCTATTGTACGTGCTTCGGGGTGCCTTCATGGCGGCGTTTCGCGGCGATTTCGCGATGGGCGGCTTGATCTCCTTTATGGTCACGGTGTCGGATATTTCGCTATTTAACATCGGTGCGCCATTTTGGGGCCTGGTGTTTGGATTTGCCGCCTCCTGGATGCTGGAACGCAATGATTTCGAAGCCCAAGGGCGAAACGCCACCAGTTAGAATCTTTTCATCAGAATTATTTAAAATAAGAAGCATTGTGCATTTGTCTTCTTTGCCATTTACCCCCACATTCGAGGTAATCTCTCCACTCCAAATTAGGATTCCAAGATATGCCCAACTACCCCGACATCCAGCTTTTCATCGACGGCCAATGGCGTCACGGCGCCGAAGGCAAGACCTTGCCGATCATCGACCCCGCCACGGAAGAGGAGATTGGCCGTCTCGCCCATGCCACTCGTCCAGACCTGGACGCCGCCCTAGAAGCCGCGGAGAAGGGCTTTGGAATCTGGCGCAACACCTCCGTCTTCGAGCGCTACCAGATCATGCGTAAGGCCGCCCAACTTCTACGCGAGCGCAAGGATGACATTGCCTGGCTAATGACCCGCGACCAGGGCAAACCCCTAGCGCAATCGGCCATGGAGATCGGGGTTGGGGCCGATACCATCGACTGGTTCGCAGAAGAGGCGCGGCGCACCTACGGGCAGGTCATCCCCGCCCGCGCGCCCGGCGTAACCCAAATGACCATGAAACTTCCCGTTGGGGTAGTCGCCGCCTTCACACCGTGGAATTTTCCAGTCAACCAGATCGTCCGTAAGCTATCGGCGGCCTTGGCCACAGGTTGTTCGATCATCGTCAAAGCACCAGAAGAGACCCCGGCATCACCCGCCGAGCTAATACGTGTCTTCCAGGACGCGGGCGTACCCGACGGCGTAGTCAATCTTGTCTACGGTATTCCAGCGGAAATTTCTGAATACCTAATCCCCCATCCCACGGTACGCAAAATCTCCTTCACTGGCTCGACCCCCGTTGGCAAACACCTTGCGGCGCTCGCAGGTGAACACATGAAGCGTGCGACCATGGAATTGGGCGGTCATGCGCCGGTACTGGTCTTCGAGGATGCGGACCTGGACAACGCCATCAACGTCATGGCGCCGACAAAGTTACGAAACGCTGGTCAGGTCTGTGTCTCGCCGACCCGTTTCCTGGTCCAGGAAAACGCCGCTGAAAAATTCATTGACGGGTTCGTCTCCGCTATGGAAAGCACCAAGGTTGGCAACGGCCTTGATCCCGAAACGGAAATGGGCCCACTTGCCAACGAACGACGTATTCCGGCCATGGAAGCGATGATTGCCGACGCCCAGTCGAAAGGCGCCGAACTCGTCACTGGTGGCGATCGCATTGGGAATCAAGGTTACTTCTTCCAACCCACCGTGCTTCGAAACGTCTCCCCCGACTCGGCGGCGATGAACGACGAACCCTTTGGTCCGATGGCGCTAATCAATACTTTCAAAACGCATGACGAGGCCGTACATGAGGCGAACCGACTACCTTACGGCCTGGCGGCCTATGCCTTCACTTCGTCGGCGGAGACACTACAGAAGCTCGGCCGTGAAGTAGAAAGCGGCATGCTCACAGTTAACCACGTGGGTCTGGCGCTACCCGAGGTGCCCTTCGGCGGAATACAGGATTCCGGCTACGGCACGGAAGGTGGTTCCGATGCAGTAGAGCCATACCTGGAAACCCGGTTCGTGACGGCATTGACCTAATAAGCTGAATAGACCGGCGTCCGGTCGGGTGATCGTGCCGTCCCGGAAAACCGGCCTGGCGACCTGCAAGGTCCTGTCAACCAATTTACAGAGCTGATAGGCGCTCATGATGTGTGTCACGCGACCGTCACCCTCCAGGGACTGCTCGCCGGGGAGGCTATACAGATATTGCCTTTCCAGCCGCCGCAGGGTCCCGGCTATATGGCCAATCAGCCGGTCATCCGTCCCCGCAGAATATAGAGCTTCCTTTGCCATTCCCATAATTCCCAAACCATGGGAATATCCCCGATGAACCAATCGGTACAACCAATGCCCCACCACTGAGTGATCTTAGTTCACCAGAGAGCGTAACGGAGCTCCAATGGGTTGATATAGTCAGATACGGTCACCGCATGTTGCCTGATTAAAGGGCGCCCCAATGCAGGCACGTTGGAAGCGCAGTTGGCAATGGCGGTCTTGGCGCCCAAACCCCGTTGCCAAGGGCTGAGAAGCCTGAAAACATCCGGTTCAAGTAGCTCAGACAACAGGGAGATTCAGCATGGATTTAGAGCTTCAAGGTCGAGTGGCGACGATCACCGGAGGCGGACGCGGCATCGGCAAGGCGGTGGCCCTGGCCCTAGCCGATCACGGCGTAAGCGTTGGGATTTGTGGCCGCACGGCGGAAACCTTGAACGCCACGGCTGAAGAAATCCGTGCCAAGGGCGTCGACGCCTGGCCGATTGTCGTCGACGTTCGCATGCTTGAGAACATCCAGGCCTTTATCAGCCAAGTTGCCGCCACGGCGGGGCGACTAGACATTCACGTCAACAATGCCGTCAGTTCCGTTCGCGCACCCATGAACGAGCAGACGGATGACTTGTGGCGCAACCATTTGGACGTAAAATTGATGGCCTATATCCGCAGCGCGCGGGAGGTCTTGCCCCACATGCAGAAGAACGGTTGGGGCAGGATCGTCAACATCGGCGGGATCACGGCGCGCATATCGGCGTCACACCGCGTGACCAACGGCGTAATCAACGCTGGCGTAGCAAATTTCACTAAGTCCTTCGCCGACTTCATAGCCCGTGACAAGATCACCGTGAATTGCGTTCATCCTGGCACGACCGTGACCGATCGGATGATGGAAGGGTTCGAACGCTATGCCCGCGACGCAGGGGTGAGCGTCGAAGAAATGGAACGCCAGAAAGCCCAAGAGATTCCCATGGGCGAGTTCACACAACCCGAGGACATCGCCAACGCCGTCCTGTTCTTCTGCTCGCCCATGGCGCGCATGGTTACCGGGCAAGCTATTGCCGTTGATGGCGGCATCTCGGATGCCATTAACTACTGAACGCAGGACGACAGAACCGGCATCCGGACACGGGTCAGTCGTCAGATTCCAATAGGCTGTCTATCGCCGCGTTCACGCCGCCTTCGCCATGCGGAATCTGAAGGCCCTTCAACCCGGCTTCGACGGCACCCAAGGTGCCGAATATCATGGCCTCGTTTAGGTCACCCATGTGGCCGATGCGGAAGGATTCGTTCATGATCTTGCCCATACCGTTGCCCAGCGCCAGATTGAAGCGCTCCCGGCATAGATCGCGCAGGTCGATTGGATCATGTACTTCATCAAGGAGGACCGTGGTCACGGAGTTCGATCGGTCATCGGGATTGACGGCGTTGTTTTGTAGCGCACCGCCCTCAGCCCATTTATCCACCGCCGCATGCACGGCCCGCGATAGACGGAAGTGCCGCTTGAACACGTTTTCGACGCCTTCCTCGTTAATCATGTCGATGGCGGCGCGCAAGCCGAACATCATGTGCTCGGGAGCAGTGCCGCAGAAAGACAAGTAGAACTCCTCCGATTCCAGCCGCTCCGACCAATCCCAGTAGTTGCCGGGTCGTTGGCAGGTCTTAGCGAGTTGTCGCGCCTTCGGGCTAACCGCATTGAAACCCAAACCAGGCGGTAGCATGAACCCTTTCTGACCGGCGCCGATGGTCACATCTACGCCCCAGGAATCCATCTCGTAAGGACAAGTGAGCAAGGATGCGATGGTGTCGCACATGAGCAAAGCCGGATGTCCGGCCGCGTCGATGGCGGCGCGGACGCCAGCCACGTCGCAAGTTATTCCCGTTCCCGTATCCGTGTGGACTAGCAAGATTGCCTTGATCTCATGATCGGTATCGGCCCGGAGCTTGTCCTCGATGGCATTAGGATTGACGGCCTTACGCCAATCGTTCTCCACAACTTCATACTCGACACCAAGTTTACCAGCGAAGTCGCCCCAACTTAGTGCGAAACGGCCCGTTTCGGGGATCAGCACCTTGTCGCCGATATCCAAAGTATTGGTCAGCGCCGCTTCCCAACTGCCGTGGCCGTTGGCGGCGTAGATGACGATATCGCCGGTGGTCCCGAACAGGGGCTTGAGATCGTCGAACAATCTCCGCGCGAAATCCATGAATTCTGGACCCAAGAATTCCACAGCTGGCTGATTCATCGCAGTTAGCACCCGGTTCGGGATGTTCGTCGGTCCGGGTGTCTGGAGGAAGTTCCAGCCGCGCTGGCGGGTATTGAAGGTCGGCATTTTACGTGTCTTTGTGGTCTTATTCATCATGACAGCTTGAGGCTTTCGCCGAAGCGGGAACGCAGCCTATCGTCGCCGAGGGCGAAAGGCAAAACACATCAGCAAGATTTTTACTGGTCGACGGCGCGCGCCAAGGCCTCACCAAATTGATCCGTTCCGGCGTTGCCTCCAATGTCCACCGTGTGGTTCGCTGGATCCGCCAAGACATCATCCAATGCGGTTTCCAAATGCGCCGCCGCGCTAGCAAGTTGGTTGTTGCCAGACCGGTTCGCATGCCACTTCAACAACATCTGCACCGAGATTACCAGCGCCGTGGGGTTGGCCTTGTTTTGATTGGCGATGTCTGGTGCGGAGCCGTGCGCGGCCTGCGCGACGGCATGGTCGTTGCTCGCGTTGATGGAACCGCCAAGGCCTAGACCACCGGACAACTCAGCTGCCTCGTCAGAGAGGATGTCGCCAAACAAGTTGGTGGTCACCACCACATCGAAACTTTCGGGCCGGCGGATAAGCAGCGCTGCCATGGCATCGACGATGATTTCTTCCGTCTCCACATCGGGATAGTCCTGGGCAACGGAACGGACCTCGCGGAGGAACAAGCCGTCAGTGATGCGCAGCACGTTGCCCTTATGGACGACGGTGACTTTCTTCCGGCGCGCCCGGGCCAGGTCGAAGGCCACCTTGGCAATACGGCGAGAGCCCTGGACCGTGATCTTGCGCATAGACATGGCTAGGTCTGGCGTCGGCATAAATTCACCCTTGCCTTCGAACATGGTGCGTACAGCATAGAAGCCTTCCGTGTTCTCCCGGACGATCACCAGATCCATTTGCTTTGCAACGGACGGTACGCCAGGTCGGGTACGGCTGGGCCGGATATTGGCGAACAGGTCGAGATTGTCGCGAATTAGGGAAGAAGGGCTGGGCAAGTGCTGCGCTCCGGGTGGGTACTCCATCGTGGAGACCGGACCCAGCATGGTGAAAGGTGTGGCGCGAACCTCTTCCATGATTGCGTCCGGCATGGGATCAAGGCCTTTTTCAATGGCGGCCATGCCAATGTCGCGCTCGACGAATTCCAGGCCCAACGCGAACTTGCGGTCCAAGACTTCCAGTGGCAAACGGGTCGCCGCAGTGATCTCCGCGCCGATACCATCGCCGGGGAGGATGAGGATTTTCACGGGTGCTTGTCTCCTTCTCTTTACTCAGGCCACCATCTGTCGGGGCTCGCCATTTGAAATGAAAAATATCAACGGAAGGTCACAAAACAAGATGATGGCCGGGACGGCCCCTCCAGTCATAGCCGATCGTTCATCCAGGTAAACGCATCAGACAAAAACGGCGGCAACTGGCGTTTGTGGCCGGTGTCTATGTCAACGATAACGCTCATGCCAGCACGAAGCCGCGGCATTTCCCGCGTGTCGACGATCTCCAAGCGAACCGGCAGGCGCTGCACCACCTTGACCCAATTACCCGACGCGTTCTGTGGCGGCAACAACGCAAACTCAGCCCCCGTGGCTGGCGAGATGGATTCGACCACCGCCTCAATCACCCAGTCCGGATAGGTATCTACCCGGAGCTCAGCGGGTTGACCGACACGGACGTTGGTCAACTCCGTTTCCTTATAGTTGGCGCTGATCCAAACATTATCAGTGCCAACCAAGGAGAAGATAGGCTTGCCCTCCTCGATATACTCACCAACCTCCAGACCGAAGTTAGTGATGATCCCGCGGCTCGGCGCGACAACAGCGGTGCGTTTCAAGTTCAGGTTCGCCTCATCCAAAACGGCCACGGCCTCCTGCACAGTTGGGTGATCGTCGGCGGTGATGTCGATCCGTCCACCAAGGCGTGCCCGCACCCGGGCGATGTCCTGGGCAATGGCGGCCAGCCGGTCACGGGCGGCGCGCAGGTTCTGTTCCGCATCGTCCAGCTTGCTCTGCGACGCAAAACCCTTTCCGTGCAGCTTGCGCTGCCGGTCCACGCCGCGCTGGTAGTAACCGATATCACCCTTCGCCAGTTTGTGTTCGGCGATTTTCTGACGGTACTCGGCCTTCAAGGCAGCAATGGTTTGGCGTGCCGCCTCCAACTTGGCCTCTGCGCGATGCTTAGCGATCCGAAAGGGTTCTTCATTTAAGCGAAACAACACGTCACCGGCGCGCACAGTCTGGTTCGCCGCAGCATTGACCCGTACCACCCGGCCGGAGATATCAGCACTGATGGCGATCTTATCCGCTTTCACGTAGGCGTTTTCCGTGGATACGTTGCGTCCACCTGTAGCGTACACATAAAGCGCCCCGGCGCCGATGGCCACGGGCCCCACCAGGGAGAAAAAAGTTACCGTGACCACGCGACGAAGGCGCCGTTTCACGGTAAAGCCGATGACTTCTTTTTTCTCGTCTAGGACTGGCGCTTCTTCAGCCATCGCGGCGTCCTCCTGCAGCGCGCGCCTTCTCAGACACATTGGCGGGTTCCCCAGCGTCGCGGCGAATTACGTCGGCCAAATTCGATTTCACGCGGATCAGATTATCGATGAACCGTTCGCACTCGTTGGGGGAAAAGTCGACCATGGCGTCATTGCGCACCTCGATAGCGATCTTCTCCATTTCCACCAATGCCGGTCGTACATTGTCGGTTAGGAAAATGCGCCAGACACGTCGGTCACCTGGGTCAGGGCGGCGCTCAACCGAACCCGCCTCCTCCGGTCGATCAATGTGACGGCCGAGCGTGATGGGTTCAATATCCATGATATCGGCCATGGTCATCTGGTTGATCCCTTCGTTGCCTCGGAGCACGGCGATGACCCGTCATTGCGCCCTGGTCATGCCAAAGGAACGGGCTAACCCGCCAAAACGCTTGCGCAGTAACCGTGACGGATCTCCAAGCAGAAACCCTCGGTTGCGATCCAGAAAATATTGGCTGTCACTCATTCGCCATCCTCAGGAACAAGGGAAATTATATGCTTAGGCTATTACATGCCCGATTATTATGAGCAGGCTTATAAAATAGAGAGCCGCCTTTTGCCGCCAAAATCCATTGTTAAAATTCTAAAGAATCAGGCCGCGTCGCTGGCCGAGACGTCGGTCATGCCCCAGACCGAATCTTCCCGCCATGGCACCAGGGCAGCGCGCTTCGCGTGATCGTTAATCACTTCCGCGATGTAGCGGGCTTCCTGACCCTTGCGCGCAACCAGAATGGGATCGGTCACGTTCAACGGCGCAAGCGACATATTGATCACCCAGGCTGCCGGATCCATGCCCGCGCGCTGCAGATCACGTTGTAAATCAGCGGCTTCATGAACGGGTGTCGCCTCCGGCACAGTGCAGATCAGCACCCGGGTGAAGTCCGGATCACGCAGGCGGGGCAACAGGTTCGCCACGGCCTCCGGTACGCCGTCCGTCAGGCGACCGACTTCACGGTGATAGCTTTCCGCCGCATCTAGAAGCAGGATGGTATGGCCCGTCGGCGCGGTGTCCATGACGACGATGCTGTCCGTGGCTTCGTGCACCGTGCGGGCGAAGGCTCGGAACACGGCGATCTCTTCCGTGCACGGCGAGCTCAGATCCTCTTGCAAAAGCGCTAGTCCCGTCTCATCCAGGTTCGCGCCGGTGGTGGACATGACCTCTTCACGGTATTTCTCAACCTCGATCTCAGGATCGATGCGGCCAATTTCTAGATTGTCGGGAATGTCAGTCACCGTTTGGGCCACGTGAGCGGCGGGGTCGGTGGTCGAAAGGTGCACCTTATGGCCCCGCTTTGCTAACGCTACGGCCACGTAGGCCGCCACCGACGTCTTGCCGACACCGCCTTTCCCCATGGTCATGATGACGCCGTGGTTCTGCTGGGCCAGGTCATCGACCAGACCATCCAGGCTCTCCGGCAGGGCCACCATGTCAACGGATTCAGCGGGCTTTAGGTCCTGATCGGCAAGCAATGAGCGGAGCGACGCAACACCCAAGACCTGACCGGACTTCAACGGCAAGTCGCGCCGTTCCAAACTCTCCAATGCTGCTGGCAATCCCTCCAATGCTGCACCACCGCGTCGTTCCATGGCCACGGCCACGGCGTCGCTGGCGTCATGCGCTTTGAACACGCCGTTCACGGCGAGCGCCTGATTGCGAATACCGATCTCGGCCAGTTCCTCGCTGGTGCGCGCGGCCTCATCCACGGCGGCCCTGTCCGGCCGGGTCACCAGAACCAGGGTGGTTTCGTCCTTGTTTGCGAGCGCGTTGACCGCGCCTTCGTACAACGCACGCTGCTGCTTCATGCCTTCCAACGGCCCGATGCACGACGTTCCAGCCGCGGCGTCCTCGATGAACCCGGTCCAAGCCGTGGGCAGAGTCAAAAGGCGCAGCGTATGTCCCGTGGGCGCGGTGTCGAAAACCACGTGATCGAAGCCGGCGGTCACGTCCTCGTTAGCCAACAGCTTTGCGAACTCGTCAAAGGCAGCGATCTCAACCGTACAGGCACCGGCGAATTGTTCTTCGATGCTCCGGATGGCGGAATCGGGCAATACGCCACGGTACGGACCGACGACGCGTTCGCGGTAAGCCTCGGCGGCGGCCTCCGGATCCACGTTCATGGCCTTTAAGCCGTCAACGCCCACGATCGCCGTCGGATCGGTGCCGATGTCCTGCCCGAATACCTCATGGATGTTTGAGGCCGGGTCCGTGGAGACCAGCAGCACCTTTTTGCCGCTGTCAGCAAGGGCTACGGCGGTGGCGCAGGACAGCGAAGTCTTGCCAACCCCCCCCTTTCCAGTGAAAAAAAGCGTGGGAGTCGGATGCTTGAGGACATGCATGGGAAGCTTCCTTAACTGCAGCAGGTGCTGGTTTCTTCTTCTTTGGCTTCGGTCTTAACATCGGAGGGGCCGCAGCACGACTGCGCGGCAGTGGCGGCGATCTCGACGCCCACCTTGGCGCCGAGCGCATCCTTGTCCAGATACATGCCCTTGGAGACAATTTCGCCGTCGACCATAATCAATGGCAAACATTCCACGCCGTCGCTTTCTAGTGCGGCCTTGACCGTCTCATTGGACGCGAAAGCGTCGGGACGGCTGGAAAGCTCAAACCGCTCCACGTCCACCCCCTGCTTGTTGAGTCCTTCCATGGCGGAGGCAAACTGCGCCATGGCGTCGCTGGTAGCGGGATCACAGACACCGGTGGAACAGCAGCCGGCAGGTTCATAAACGGCAATTCGAGCCATGTCTCACATCCTTTTCAAATCGGGTTACGGAGCCTAGGCCCCGGATTAGCGACAATCTAGCGTTCCCAGGCGCGAAAGGCAATTTTGGCAAGCTGCATGAAGATGGTCCAGCCATGCGTGTCAGGCATGCCCAGACAACTCTAGCCGGGACATTCATTCGCACGCGGTCGGCGAATGGCCGTCCCAGAAAATACCGGCACACCAAGAATTGTCTTCGACTGACCAAACGGGTATTACGGAGGGGGGGAGACATCAAGAGAAAACAAAAACATGACCAATGATACTTTCGACTACGTAATCGTTGGCGCCGGGGCAGCCGGCTCGATCATCGCGACACGCCTCAGCGAACTGTCCGACGTGAAGATTTGTCTGCTGGAGGCTGGCCCTCCAGACCGTCATCCCCTTATTCACCTGCCGGCAGGCTTCATCAAAATGATCTTCAACTCGAACTACACGTGGCAATTCAAGACAGAGCCGACAGAACGGACCGGGGGACGCGCCGTCAACGTGCAGCAAGGCCGCGTACTGGGCGGATCAGGCGCTATCAACGGCATGGTCTACAACCGCGGGCAAGCCGCCGACTTCGACAACTGGGCGCAAAGAGGCAACCCGGGCTGGGACTACGACAGCGTCTTGCCCTACTTCAAAAAATCTGAAAGCTGGGCCGGTCGACCAGGCCGACAGGAATTTCACGGCACCGACGGTCCCACCAAAGTTACCGAGATGGATTGGTTCCATCCCCTGTGCGAAGCCTTCATGGACGGCGTCGAAAGCGAGGGCATTCCTCGCAACGATGATTATAACGGGGAGTTCCAAGAGGGAGTCGGCTATTTCCAACGCTTCATCCACAAGGGCCGGCGACACAATTCTGCTAATGCCTATCTGAAACCATCATTGAAACGCGGCAACATCGACCTGCGCACAGACGCGCAGGTAACGCGCCTCTTGTTCAAGGGGAAAAAGGCCGTGGGCGTGGAATACCGTCATGGTGGTCAGATCCGCCAAGTGATCGCTGAACGGGAGCTCATAGTCTCGTCCGGCACGGTGAATACAGCCAGGCTCCTGCAGGTTTCCGGCGTGGGCTCGGCGGAAGTTCTCGCGTCGATAGGCGTTGACGTAGTACACGAGCTTAAGGGCGTTGGCGAAAATTTCCAAGATCACTTCTCCGTCCGCGTGGTCGCCAAGGTGAAGAACTCACTCACCATCAACGAACTCGCGCGCGGCCCACGCCTGATAGCCCAGTTCGCCCGGTGGGCGACGGGACGGCCAAGCATCCTGGCAATTGTGCCTTCACTCATCCACATCTTCGCAAAGTCCAACGAAACGCTGGATTTGCCGGACCTCCAGGGCGTGTTCGCGCCAGCCAGTTTCAAGGCTGGTTACGTGGGCGTACTGGACGATTATCCTGGAATGACCTGTGGCTTCTGGCCGCACCGGCCAGAAAGTGTCGGCTACATCCACGCCAAGTCGACGAACCCAGATGAATATCCCGAGATTCAAGCCAACTACATCAGCGCTGAACGCGACCGCCACGTGCTGCTAGCAGGCATGCGCCTGGCCCGGCGATTGCTGCGCGCCGCTCCGCTAGCCCAATACTATGATCTGGAGACCATGCCCGGCGACGACGTGCAGACGGACGACGAATGGCTGGACTACGCCGGCCAAGTGGGCACGTCGTCTTGGCACCTCTGCGGCACTGCCAAGATGGGACCAGCCACGGACCCCATGGCCGTGGTCGACCCAACTCTGAAGGTGCACGGGATAGAGAACTTGCGGGTTGCCGACGCCTCGATCATGCCGGCTTGCCCGTCGGCAAATACCTATGCATCAACCATGATGATCGCTGAGAAGGCCGCAGATTTCATCAAAGCCGACCAGTCAGGCTGACCGCGAGGGCTTGGCCTACGCCGCCTTCGCCGCGGCGCGGGCTTCGCCACGACTGCTATTCTGTCCGCCACGCCGGCGCCGACGCTTCTTCTGTGAGCCGCGAGCGCCAGGCTTGGGCGGAAGGCCACTTGTCTCTCCGTCTCGTACCGGCATGTCGACGAGACCGTCTTCAACCACCGTCAGTCGAACGCCGGTAAGCTTCTCAATATCCCTGAGGTAGGCGCCCTCGCTGGCGTCGCAAAAGGCCACCGCTCCGCCCGACGCGCCCGCCCGGGCCGTCCGGCCTATACGGTGCACATAGCTCTCGGGCTCGTTGGGGAGCTCAAAATTGATCACGTGAGTAATACCATCGATATCGATACCACGGGCCGCGATGTCGGTAGCCACCAGGACCCGAATGGCGCCATCCTTGAATGCCTTTAGTGCGCGTTGGCGCGCGCCCTGGGATTTGTTACCGTGGATCGCCGCAGCCCGGATGCCGGCCTTTTCCAGATATTCGGAGACCCGATTGGCCCGGTGCTTCATGCGCGTGAAAACGAGCACCTTGGCAAACTCCGAGTCGGCGAGGATCTCCACCAAAAGCTTTTGCTTCGCACCCTTCTCCACGTAATGTATGGTCTGGGCGATGCGGTCCACAGGCGTTGATGGCGGCGTTACTTGGACTCGGACGGGATCGGTAAGGAACTCCTTCGACAGGCGCGCGATATCGTCCGGCATGGTCGCTGAGAAAAGCAAGGATTGCCGACGTTCCGGTAGAACCTTAATGATTCTGCGCACATCGTGGACGAACCCCATGTCCAGCATTCGGTCGGCCTCATCGAGGACCACTGTATCCAGATGGCTGAAATCCAGGTATCTCTGGTTCATGAGGTCTAAAAGGCGGCCCGGCGTGGCGATGACAAAATCGACGCCGCGCTTCAGCTTTGCCACCTGGGGTTTCTGGCTAACGCCACCAAAAATCACAGCCTGGAACAAGCGTTGGGTCTTTGCATAGGCCTCGACCTCGTCGCCAATTTGGATGGCCAACTCGCGGGTTGGCGCCAAAATTAGGGTACGTATGTGGCGCCGGCCTCTCTTCGGCGGCGGGTTGTGGGCCATGCGGCTCAGGATCGGCAATGCGAAGGCCGCCGTCTTGCCCGTACCGGTCTGGGCGATACCCAGCATGTCGCAGCCCTTCAGGAGTTTCGGAATGGCCTGGGCCTGGATCGGCGTCGGCGTAGTGTGGTTACGCGCCTGCACGGCACGCAGGACCGGTTCGGCCAGGCCGAGATCCGTGAACAGAAGTTCAGTCATGTTTGGTGTTATCCTCGTCGCGTGGGCGCCGGCGTTTCCTTGGCCAATTGCCCCCAGCGGTTCTTCCCTTCCCGGGCGCGGCCGGTTGGGAATGTTGCTTGTTGATTGTCTACGGAAAGTACGCCGCAGGAAGTATCAGATGCGGCGCCTCGCGCTATCGCGAGACAATAGGTAGGGGATGAATGCGCGCGATCGCGCTATCTGTCAACTTCTTATTTTGTGCAGTGCGGGATCGTCAAGTCACTTCGGATGGCATAAACTCAACAAAAGTACATTTATTGAAAGATTTTGAGACACTTGAATGAGGCATCTTGCTCAATCAAATACGCTTCGAGCCTTCAAAGCAGCGATTCGTCACCTAAGTGTCCAGGATTCGGTCGGGGACTCAAATGTGATGCTGGGCGCTGCAATCCAATGGGATCACGAGCAGTTGTGATCCGATTACGCGGAACGTATTCTCGATCTATATCACCGTAAATCGTAGCATCGTCAGCCCAACCGCTTCGCTGGAGCCCCGATCATGACCCAGACATCACCTGATACAGTCACCGCTGCCGAAGCATTCCTTGCCCGTTTGGGAGCGCACGGCGTCGATTACCTGTTCGGCAACGCGGGCACGGATTTTCCATCTATCATCGAAGGTTTCTGCCGGGCCCGGGAAACCAACCAGCCTGTGCCAACGCCAATTGCGGTTCCACATGAGAACTTGGCTGTCGCCATGGCTCATGGCTACTACCACGCGACCGGCCGGCCCCAGGCGGTGATGCTGCACGTCAACGTAGGCACCGCAAACGCCATTTGCGGTCTTTTCAACGCGTCCCGAGATAAGGTGCCGGTCCTTCTTTTCGCGGGGCGGACCCCAATCACCGAAGATGACAGTATCGGCGCCCGCAACGTCTTCATCCATTGGGGGCAGGAGATGTTCGATCAGGGTGGCATGGTCCGCGAAACAGTGAAATGGGATTACGAGCTGCGCACCGCTGATCAGGTCACTCAAGTTGTAGACCGCGCCATGGCCATCGCTCTCAGCGAACCGCGTGGACCAACCTACGTGACCTTACCCCGGGAAATCCTGGCCAAGGAAACCTCTAAATCTCCGGCTGAACTATCTGCGGTGGCGCGGCCAGCGCCACCTGCACCGGATGCAGCGGCCCTGGAACAGCTTGCAGATTGGGTGACGGACGCTGCCTACCCAGTAATCATCTGCGGTGGGTACGGGCAACGGGCCGGTGACGCGGACACCCTGGCGCACCTGGCGGATAGCCACGCCTTGCCAGTGATCGCCTACCGCCCCCGCCATTCCCCCATTCCATCCGACCATCCCTGGCACATGGGTTTTGAAGTGGGCGCACACGTCAAGTCAGCTGATCTCATCATCGTTATAGACAGCGATGCACCGTGGCTGCCAAAACTGCACACGCCAAACCCGGATGCCCGCATCGTGCACATCGGCGCCGACCCACTGCTCAGCGACTACGTCATGCGTAATTTCCCAAGCCATCTGGGAATCACAGGCCAGTCATCACTGGTCCTGGCCGGACTGGACGCCGCCCTATCCGAGCGCGATCCGTCACCCCATGCGGCGGCACGGCGCGAGGTGGTGGATGCCGCGCAAGCAGACCTGAGAGAGATGGGGATCAAAGCCGTCGAGGTGGCATCAGTGAAATCCTTATCCACGACACCATGGATCGCACATTGCCTAAATGCAGCCAAGGGGCCGGATGATCTTGTAGTGACGGAGATGGTATTTCCCATGCACCTAATGGATTTCCCAAATCCGGGCTGTCACTTTGGCCTGAGCCCTGCAGGCGGGCTCGGCTGGGGCCTTGGCGAAAGCATCGGCCTAAAGCTAGCCAACCCGGACCGGCGCGTGATCGCCGTGGTCGGCGACGGGAGCTATATGTTTGGCAACCCAACGCCAGCCCATTTTGTATGCGAGGCCCTAGGCCTGCCGATCCTCACGATCATCGTCAACAACGCCATGTGGGGCGCAGTAAGGCGCGCGACACTGAGTATGTATCCAAACGGCGCCGCATCACGGTCCAACGACGCCCCGCTGACACACTTGAAGCCGTCACCACGGTTCGAGCATGTGGTCGAGGCGTCGGGTGGCTTTTCAGAATGCGTCAAGAACGCTGCCGATCTGCCAGCCGCGCTGGAGCGCGCGCTCCATGCCGTCGACGTAGAGAAACGTCAGGCCGTGCTGAACGTGATCTGCGAATATGCCGACGGCGCAGCGGCCGCTGATGCGAAACGCTAGTCGTTAAGCCGCTGGGAAGAACGGGTGTCTTCTTGGTGACTAGATGATTCCGTCCATCTTTAACGCGGCGCGTCGCTCAGCGCTGACGCCGATTTCATCAAGCAGTTCGTCCGTCTGTTCACCTAACGTCGGGGCCGGTTTCGAGGGCGTCGACACGCCGGACTTGATAGGGGTATCGATAAGGCGAATGTCTCCATGACCCTTGAGGTCTAGGGTTTGGATCAGGCCTCGCTCCGCCACAAAGGGGTTGTCCAACGCGCTTTTTACGTCGTTCAGGGGCGCAGCCGGAACGCTGCCCGCAAAAATCTCCAGCCACTCGGCGGTGGATTTGTGGCTTAACTCCGCGTCCAGCAGTTCCTGGAGCAACATGCGGTTCCCCAAACGCTCTGCGAATGTGGCAAAGCGAGGGTCATCGGCCCACTCGGGCCTATCGATTGCATCACACAGTGCCGGCCAGAATTTTTCCTTATTGCACATGATGTAGATCCACCCGTCCTTGGTCGTGTACAGCGCACAGGGCACTAATGACGGGTGGCCCGAGCGTGGTTCGCGCTGCTGGTTAACACCGGCGTTCAGATACCAAGTGCCCGGATAGCAGAGGTTGAATAGCGCCGTATCGAATAAGCTGATATCCATGTCGCGCCCCATCCCGGTCTCACGCGCGCTGAGGACGCCGATCGCAACACTGTAAGCCAAGCCAAGCCCCGTCATCAGATCGACGATAGATAACCCCATCCGTGTTGGAGGAGAATCTGGTTCACCTGTTAAGGCAAAGTAACCAGTCTCCGCCTGCATGAGGTAGTCGAACCCCGGCCAGTTGGCCCGTGAGCCCTCCCTGCCATAAGCCGACAAGTGCGCGCAGACTATCTTCGGGTTGACCGCGCCAAGCTCTTCGTAGGTAATCCCAAGCCGTGCCGGCACGTCGCCACGCGCATTTGACGTAACCGCATCAGCAGTCGCCACCAGCTTATGAAACACCTCTTTACCCTCGGGTTTGGAGATATCGAGGCTCAGACTTTTTTTATTCCTATTGAAGGAGTGAAAGAATTGCGAATGCTCGTCGGTAAAAAAATGCGGGCCGACGGCGCGAGCGTAGTCGCCACCCATGCTGGGACTTTCAATCTTGATAACCTCCGCTCCCTGATCCGCAAGATATTGCGTGCCGAAGGGACCGGCGCCGTATTGTTCAACGGTGAGTACACGAACGCCGCCGAGGGGAAGCTTCATGATTACACCGGATTCCGTTCCACCAATTGCTTCGCGATGATCAGGCGCTGCAATTCATTGGTCCCCTCACCAATGCACAGCAAAGGTGCGTCACGGTAGTAGCGCTCGATATTGTATTCGGGCGAGTAACCATAACCTCCATGAAGGCGCATGGCCTCATTTGCATTTTCCATGGCAGCTTCAGTGGCCACCAATTTCGCCATACCGGCCTCCAGATCGCAGCGCCCAC
This sequence comes from Rhodospirillaceae bacterium UBA3470, assembly GCA_002378125.1. Taxonomy (GTDB): domain Bacteria; phylum Pseudomonadota; class Alphaproteobacteria; order Rhodospirillales; family Casp-alpha2; genus UBA3470. Next base: position 21,390 of record DFRF01000202.1, read on the forward strand.
CCGTGTCGTAGGCTCGTGCCGCTTGTTCGGTTAAAAGTCGTGCCGACTCTACCCGACAGGCCATGTCAGCCAACTTGATCTGGATCGACTGATGCTCCGCGATGGGTTTACCAAAGGTTTTGCGGGTCTGGGCGTAAACCACCGACTCTTCCAAGCACGCACGCGCTACACCTACGCCGCGGGCCGCAACATTGATCCGCCCCAGTTCTAATCCTGCCAGGATTTGGTTCAAACCCTTGCCTTCCGCCGAGCCAATCAGATTAGCGGTGGGCACACGAACGTTGTCAAATTGCACCTCGCCCGTATCAACACCGCGGTAGCCAAGCTTCTTCAGCTTTGAGGCCTTGTAGCCCATATCCTTCTCAACAAGTAGTAGGCTCATGCCCTTGTGGCGCGGCCCCTCCGCTTCCAAGTCTGTTTTGCACAAGACAGCTAGGACGTGGCCCTTTACCGCGTTGGTAGACCACATCTTGTTGCCGTTAATAACATAGCAGTCACCATCCTTTTCTGCGCGGGTTCGCACAGCCTGCAAGTCCGTGCCGCAATCTGGTTCAGTTAAGGCAATACCGCCACGCATCTTACCGGCGGCAAATTTTGGCAGATAGGTACGCCTCATTTCCTCTGACCCGAACCGCTCCACAGCGGCGCACATGATCAAATGCGAGTTGAAGATACCCGATAGGGACATCCATACCGCAGAGACCCGCTCAACGATCTTCGAGTAGGTGTCAGCGCTCATGCCCAACCCACCATAATCGGCGGAGATGGTGGCACCGAACAAGCCGAGCTCCGCCATTTTGTCGGCAATCTCGGCCGGGTATTCGTCGGCGGCTTCCAATTCCCGCACATAGGGCCGTACATCACGCTCCAGAAACCGATCGACGGCGTCGAGTATTAGGGTTTCTCCCTGTTCAGCCTCGGTATGATAGCTATCAGGCATGTCTTTATTCCTTCTCTTCAAAATTTTTCGTGCAACAGGTATTCGCGCGACGGTAAATACCAGCGGCACACTGCGAGGGCTAAGCCTTGCTCAATCTTCAGGCCAAGCGGGCATAACGCGCATCAGTAGTTTGCCTTGTCGTCGACGGCATGCCCCTCTTTTGGGACCAGCATGACCCGGTCGAATGTCATCACCACTACACCGCCCTGTTTGAAGCCCTGGGTGCGAACGGTGACAATACCCTGGGTTGGACGGGACTTTGACTCCCGCTTCTGAAGAACCTCGGTTTCGCCAGTCAGAGTGTCGCCTATGAACACGGGGTTCGGCAGCTTTATATCGGTCCAGCCCAGATTGGCGATATTTTTCTGGGAAACGTCAGATACGGTCATCCCGGCGACGATAGATAGCGTTAGGCACGAATTCACCAGAGGCTTCCCAAATTCGGAATGCGACGCATACTCTGCGTCGAAATGAACCGGGTGCTGGTTCATGGTCAAAAGCGTGAACCATGTATTGTCACTTTCGGTGATCGTTCGGCCGGGGCGATGCTCGTATACATCTCCGACCTTAAACTCCTCATAGTAACGGCCGTAGGACTCACGGTAACGGTTCGGTCCGACTTCCTTGGCATGGGCGACCATAAATTTAAGCTCCTGAAGGTTGGCTAAGCTGGAAGACGGACGCTACCGCATTTGCGTCTTCAAGCGTTAATATAGCATCCGCCAGGCGGATCCGGCGCGCTTCATCAAGATAAGGTGCGCAAAGGCTGTCGAATTTAGCGCGGAACTCATCCGTGGTCATGAAATTATCTGGCTCGCCCTTTGGCACCTCGACGAAAGTGCCAAACTCACCGGTACTAGTCGTGATCCGTACCGAGCCAGACATATTCGCCGGGTAGGCCGCCTCAGCTTTGGCGTCGTGAACGGTGGAAACTTTTCGGCATAGAGCGCGGGTGTCTTCATCGTTCAAATGCTTGGCGTAATCGTCCCACGCCATGTTGCCTTCGCGGAGCACCACGGCGGCGCAGAACGGCATCGAAAACTGGCCATCGACGACACTATCAGGGTTGATCTTGACGTCTAGAGGCTGGCCGATGATCTTACAGCCGGTTTCTGGAAGTCCGATCTCCACGGCCTCGATGTTCTCTGGCGCGATACCGTGTTCTTTGGTCAGTGCCACCAGACCGTCCATGGCCGCATGGCTGTAACGGCAGGACGGATAGGGCTTTACCGCAAGACCAAGGGTCTCCCAATGCTCGCCCAGACGGTCTGTGACCTTGGCCCCATCCGGGTTCGGCGCATAGGCGGAGAGGAACCCCCAATTGCCCTCAAAGGCCTCTTGCGGCCCCTTGAAACCCTCGGCAGCTAGGGTGGCACAGATCAAACCGTTCTGGGCTGCCTGCCCCACGTGACTGCGTTTGGTCCATGACCCGTCAGCCAGAAACTGCATGGATCCGGCCGCTTGGCTTAGGGCAATACCGAAGGCACTTTGGATGCCGACGCCATCCAGGCCCAGCAATCGGCCTGCCGCCGCTGCCGCACCGAAAACGCCACAGGTGGCCGTTGGGTGGAACCCCCGATCATAGTGTTCCGAGGGATTGAGTGCCAGGGCCAGGCGTATCTGCACCTCATAGCCAGCAACACAGGCGGCGATCAGATCTCGGCCTGACGATCCAGCCATCTCGGCCGCGGTCAGGGCTGCCGGCACGATAGGCGCGGATGAGTGAAGCGACCCAGCGGCGTGCGTATCGTCAAAGTCCAGAGAATGGGCCAAGGTGCCGTTAACCAGGGCCGCAGCCGTCGGCGCGTAGGCTTGTGTATCCCCCATCACCGAACAATCACCTGACGCAAGGCCCAGACGCTCAACGGCAGAAATCATGCTGGCCG
>DFRF01000056.1 GCA_002378125.1 Rhodospirillaceae bacterium UBA3470
CGGTTTTTATTGCGTTGGCGCTGTGTATGGGCATCGCCACGAGCGTGGCATATATGCTGCCACCCGGAAAGCGGGTGTCTTAAATCAACGTTTCTGAGCCTCGTCTAGCCGCCAGTTCAAAAGATCCAGGCGGTCTTGTCCGAAAAACGGCTCGTCTTCGAAGACCATGCACGGCACGCCCCAATGGCCCACCGCGCTGAGCGTGTCGTTGTTGGCGTCAATGATTGCATCCAAGCGCTCGGCCTCCGCGTCAGCCTGGGCGCAGAGGTCGCTGAAATCCAGTCCAGTTTCCATCACGGCACGTGGCATATGCTCGCCTTCATGCCAGTTCTCGACCATGCCGCCCCAAATTAGGCGCGTCACCGGATCCAGGAATGCCATCCCGGCGCCAGCTTCTACGGCCAATTGCGCGATGCGCGTCAACCAGCCGATGTGTGGTTGATCGGCAAGCGGTAGGGGTTCCATCGTTTGCTTATCGAAGACAAGGGGATCGGGTTTCGGTCGCGAATACGGCAAGCGCAGATACTTGGCCAGTCGTTCCGTATCCCGACGGTGATAAGAGGGATAGTTGGGGTTCAGGTTCTTGAAGTAGCTCTTGTGACGAATTGCTCCTGGCCAGACGTGTTTAACGTTCACGGTAACGTCTTCTTGCCGGTCTAGCACTAGGAGGCGGTCCAGCGCCAGATAACAGAATGGGCTTCGCATTGACCAGTAAAGATCGATCGCGTGGACCATGAAAGGTTCAGCCTACTTCCATTTGTCGCAACATAACCTGGACCATAGCGCTGTCGGCGTCGGCGAGGTCGGACAAGATGGAGAAATGATTGCAACCGGGCTGCTCCAGGAACGTGCAGTTGGCGCCCTTGGCGTTCCAATCATCGGTGAAATCCTGGGACTGGCGACGGAACTCGTCCGTCTCGGCGCCGCCGACAGCGATGATCAGGTTGGTATTTGGCACAGAGGTCATGCGGATTGGGCTGTTCTGAATTAAATCCTCATCCGATAAACCCAAGGTTTCCTGCATGTAGCTCAATTGGATGGGAGCTAGCTCATATATGCCGCTGATGGCGCAACCACCTTTCATCAGATCGGTGGGGCCGCCACAAAAGGTTGACCAGTCAGTGAGCGACAACATAATAGTCAGATGTCCGCCGGCGGAATGGCCAGAAACATAGATGCGCGTCGGGTCTAGGTTGTAGACAGCGGCGTTGGCATGGACCCAGGCGACGGCTGAGCGGCACTGACCGACGATGTCGCTAATGCGGACATCGGGGATCAGGTCATATTCGATCAGACCAAAGGCGGCGCCAGCTTCCACGAAGGGTCGAGCCAAAAAGGTCTGATCGGTTTTTGACCGGCTCATCCAGTAACCGCCATGAATATACAACTGCACCGGATGGGGGCCGTCGCCCTTGGGCAGGATGAGGTCGATACCTTCACGCGGACTGTCCCCATACTTGAGATCGATGTGATGGTCGAACTGCGCCAAGACATCGGAGCACATGGGTTCCCAAGATTCGTAATACCTTAGGTGGTCAGGCACGTGTTCGCGGTTGTTGTACTGGGCATCCAGGCCCGTCTGGTCGTAGTCGCGGAAGAGAGAGCTCATTGGGTGAATCTCCGGGTCTTAGCTGAGCGGCAGCATGACGTGGTCCTGGTAGGTGATGCGATCTGACAGGCGCGCATACCACGCGTCGATGTTAGCGAAGGTGGGCTTGTCGAAATCCATGGCGTTCCAACGATGAATCGCGCAGCCGACAGGAATGTCGCCGACCGAAGGGGCTGCACCGCCAATGAAATCCTTTGACGACAAATGCGTGTCTAGAATGGCCCACATTTTCTCGGCGTCCGCAGTGGCAGCGACCACGGCATCCGGATCGCGTTTCTCCGGCGGATAACGAACGACATTCCAGAAGATGGTTGTCATAGGTGCGTGCAGTCGGCTGGCGTACCAATCCATCCATTGTCCCGCGTGCGCCCGCCCCGCGACGTCGTTCGGCCACCAGTGTGTACTGGCACCGAATTTGTCCGCCAAATAACGAACGATGGAATGGGATTCCCAGACAATGACATCGCCGTCTTCAAGGGTGGGCACTAGTCCGTTAGGGTTCTTGGTCAGGTATTCCGGCGTATCGTTGATGCCAAACTGCAGGCCGACATCGACACGTTCATGCTCTAGCTCTAATTCGCCGATCATCCACATGACCTTCTGGACGTTGATGGAATTAACGCGGCCGAATATGCGGACCATAGCATCCTCCTTGATTGCTTTTTGTTTTGACGGCACGGTTTTTTGCCTCAAGTCAACGGGGGTTGAGGTTAACAGAGATTCACATGGCGCTTACACAGAATTCATCCTATGCGGCGATTATTGATGTAAACTGAGAGGACGTTGAGTTTTTGAAAAGAGATTGTCATTTCTAAGTGTCTCGCCCATATCGATAAGCGTCAAGATGGGGTTGGAACCGGATCATCTCGGTCGGGGATGGACGCCGGCGAATGTCTAGAGCGATGGTGGTCCTACGAAGCGGAATCCCTGACAACGGCAGACCATATGGAACTTTCTGTAGGCCAGATGTTGCGTCCATTTAAAAATTCAATATCAAATATTGTAAGCAGCGGGGTTAATCTGTAGGCGTTGTTTTTATCGGTCTAGAACACGGCCAACTAATCGTAAGGAGAACGGGCGTGACAAAAGGCGGACGTAGATTGGTTTACTTTGATGAATGGATGGATCCGAGTGGACCGGACCGCGCCCGCGCCTTGTCCGGGTTAGAACTCATTGAGTTGGATAGCGCTGGGCCGGCCGATGCCAATTGGAAGGTTTTGTCCGGAGCCCACGGCCATCAACTCCGCCCCAGTACGGAAACGCCCGAGATTTACTATCCCCGTGGTGATTTCTTTCAGCGCTGCCCGAGCCTATTGGCCATTGCATCCGCTGGCGCTGGTTATGACATGGTCAACGTCGACGACTGCACGGAAGCCGGCGTCTTATTATTCAATCAGACCGGCGCCAACGCGGAATCCGTTGCCCAGCACGTGCTGGCGATGATGCTTACGTTGACGAAACAGCTTATTCAATCCGACCGAGCTATGCGGTCCAACCACCGGGATTGGACGCGCTGGGATTATTCCGGCCGAGAACTGACCGGCCGGACACTGGGGATTGTCGGGCTTGGCAATATTGGACGCTGCGTGGCACGGATGACCGGAGCCGTGTTTAGAATGCGGGTCATTGCTTACGACCCTTATCTAGCGGATTCGGATTTCACCGGCCGCGGGGCGGAGAAGTGCGACAGCTTGGAAACCTTGTTTCGCGACGCTGATTTCGTGTCAATCAACTGCCCGCTCACGGATGAGACCCGCGGCATGATCAATGGGGATCTTTTCAACGTCATGAAGGAAACGGCCTATTTCGTGATCACCGCACGGGGCGGCATCTACGATGAACTGGCCCTGGAGGATGTATTGCGGCGGGGGAAGATTGCCGGTGCCGGCCTCGACGTTTTCGAGCAGGAGCCGCCGGCGATACATCACCCGTTGTTGAAATTCGATAACGTCTTGGTTAGCCCACACAACGCTGGTATTACCGATGATGCCAACTTGAACATGGTCACGTCGGCTCTTGAACAATGGGCCGATGTCTTCGCCGGCCAACGGCCGCGCAACCTGATCAACCCGTCGGCCTGGGACGCATTTCAGACTCGCTATCAGGCGGTATTCGGTTTGAGCGCGTCGGAGTAGGGCGATGGTTGCTTTAATCTATGGCAATAACCACCGCGACCTCTAATTTGCTATCAGTATGAAGGCCCGCGTCTTTGCCGACCGGCACGAATAAGATGTGAGGCCGTGCGCAATCTCCATCAGCGGCACAGGTTTCGAAGCTGACAACATCTATCAGGACAATACCCTCGGCGACCTCCGCGTGTACCGATATGATAAATATAAAAGCCGCGTGGTCCCGGGTTTCTGCGGCGGCTACGCCCTGGAATTCGCGCAAATGGTCACCGAACTCCGCGCCATGGAAGAGGCGATCAAGAATTAAGAAAAGGTCGTCGACTGTAAGAGGCTGCTGCAGGCTTAATCAGGCAACGCCGAATTGTTCCGCTACTTTATCGGCGATGGCTAGCGACGAGGTCAGGCCAGGGCTCTCGATGCCGTAGAGATTAACCAGGCCGGCAACGCCGTGTTCGGTCGGGCCCTGGATCATGAAGTCCTTTGCGTACTTGGCCTGGTTCGGCCCGCCGAGTTTCGGTCGAATGCCCACGTACCCGGGCTGCAGGACGCCGTCCTCGAGGCCTGGCCAGTAGCGGCGGATGGCATCGTAGAAGCTATCTGCTCGGGCCGGGTCGACCTCGTAGTCCGGTTCATCTACCCAGGAGACGTCCGGGCCGAACTTGGTCTGGCCGCCAAGGTCCAAGGTCGAATGGGTGCCCAACCCGCCCGGTACCGGCACAGGATAGATAAGGTGGTTGAACGGGCTCTTTCCGGTCAGGGTGAAGTAAGTTCCCTTGGCGTAGAAGAGGGGCGGGATGGTGTTTTCGGGGATACCGGCGATAGTGCGCGCCAGGGGTTGCGCGCCGAGCCCTGTCGAATTGACCAGTGCCCGGCAATGCAGCGTCATGGCGTCGGGGCCGCCGGTCTCGATCGTGATGCCGCCGTTTTCGACTCGGCCGCCGGCGACTGGGCTCATGAATGCGATTATGCCACCATGGTCTTCCATGTCTCCTTGGTAAGCCAGCATCAGGCCGTGGGAATCAATAATTCCGGTCGACGGCGATAGGAGCGCACGAACCGCATGGAGGTTCGGTTCTATTACGCGCAGTTCATCCGCATCCACCCAGGTCAGGTCCAGCACGCCGTTAGCGGCGGCTTTTTCCTTCGTGGCTTCAAGGGCAGGAATCTCTTCCTCCGTCGTGGCCACGACCAATTTGCCCAGGCGCTTGTGCGCGACGCCGTGGCTCTCACAGTACTTATAGAGAGCATGCTTGCCGGCGACGCAACACCTCGCTTTCAGGCTGCCCTTGGCGTAATAGATGCCTGCGTGAATGACTTCGGAATTTCTGGATGATGTGCCCGTGCCGATGTCGTCGGCTGCTTCCAGGACGATCACCTCGCGTCCGGCTATGGCCAAGCGGCGCGCGATGGCTAAGCCCACGACGCCGGCGCCGACGACAATGCAATCTACGGTTTCGATCATGGCGGGAAGATGGCGTGGTGGCGCGCGCCTGTCCAGTCGTTATCGCTTAACTATCGGCGGTGTGTGCATTGATCCGGTTTCAATGCGACAACCACTTTGCTATCAGCGACGCCTAGAGGCGGAATTCGACGTGCCCAGCGCCGTGATCGATGGTTGAACCATCTGATTAATAGAGAAATAGGATGGCTTCGAAGGTCTTATGCTTGTCGATCCGATCATCAAGGCAATGTACAAAGCGGCGTAGATAGATGATTTTTTACTCGTCGGCCTGGTAGTAATTGCCGAGAATGGCAGTGAGTCGGCACGCACTGAAATTCAATTTCGAGGCTCGCGCGTCGGCTGAGATGGGTGAATATTTTAGCGATCGTCCCGCATGGACCAAAAAGCAGAAACTCGCGCTGATGGCCCGCATCCTCGCGGCCGGTGGACATGGCTCCGGCATCACCGGTCAGATCTCCGCCCGCGGCGAAGTCCCCGACATTATGTGGACGGCGGGGTTTGGATTAAGCCTCAATGAAATACGCGCGAGCGATGTTCTGCTCGTCGATAACGATCTCAATGTTATCAAGGGCGCCGGCATGCCAAACCCGTCAAACCGGTTCCATATGTGGGTATACAGGGCGCGGCCCGATTTAATGAGCATCTTGCATACACATCCGCCGCATGTCTCGGCGCTTTCAATGCTTGGTGTGCCGCTGATTGCGTCGCATATGGACACGGCTATGTTCTGCGAGGACTGTGCGTGGCTTCCTGAATGGCCGGGGCCGCCCATCGGTGACGAAGAAGGTGACTTGATCTAAAATGCCTTTGGCGACAAACGCGCAATACTTTTGGCCCAACATGGGCAACTTTCCGCCGGTGATACTGTCGAACAGGCTGCAATCCTAGCGTATCATTTCGAGCATGCGGCAAAATACAGTTGCGCGCCATGGCTGTTGGCAAGATCAAACCCCTGCCGTCGGACGCCGGTCGCCATGCGCATGACTACCGGCTCAAGTCCGAACCATTGAACGCGACGTTTGATTGCTATGCTCGGTCCGTTTTGACGTCGGACCAGATGTCCTGGACTGAACGCGGAGGGCAGGGGCTCCAACCAAAGTTGACGAATGGGGGATTCTGTCGCCGCGCCACGATCATTAATTTTTTTAATAACACGTCAGCTATGCGGGCATAAATTTCTTGCGTGTTTAAGGCGCAAGGCATAGCAAACTGAAAGGGAATGAGCGGCCGATTGTTCGATTGTTCCCTTCTTCGCCTGGATGCCCAAAAATGGTCGTGCGGATGAGGTGGAATTGAATGAACTGCGTCTTGGCCTTTCTGGGCCGACACGCCATGACTGCCATGGTCGCTGGCGTTTTTATTGGGCTTTTGGTGCCGCCATTGGCGACGCTCATGCGGCCGTTATTGGCACCGTCCGTTTGGCTGCTGCTGGTGGTCAGCCTGCTCCGCGTCGACACCCGCGAGGGATTGGCTCACCTCAGTCGGCCGGGGCGTCTGGTGGTGCTGTTGTTCTGTTTCCTGGTGGTTCTTCCGGTCGGCATGCAAGGCCTGTTGAGCCTGACGCCGTTGCCGCCCGGCCTTATTGGCGCGATGGTTCTGGCTGCCGGGTCGTCCGTTTTGATCTCGACACCAACCTTCGCGCTGCTGATGGGCTTGGATGGCGCGATCATTTTGCTGGTTATGCTGGGTACAACGTTGCTCATGCCGGTAACCTTGCCGACAGTGGCTTTGGTTTTGTTGGGGCTGGAGCTGGAAATGAGCTCCTGGGAGCTCATGGGCCGACTAGTATTGTTGGTGGGGTCCGCGGTCATCTTCTCGATGGTGAGTCGCAAGGTCATCGGCAAGGTGCGACTGAAGGTGCGGGGCGAGGTTTTGGACGGCGCGGCAGTGGTGACTTTGATCATCTTCGCCATCGCCATCATGGACGGCCTCGCCGCGCGCCTGATGGCGGAGCCGAGTTTCGTCCTGTTCGTCATTGCCGCGAGCTTTGCCGTCTACACGGGATTGTTAATCGCCACGGCGGCTGTGCTTGCCATAATAGTGCCGCAATGGGGCCGCAGGATAAACCTCAGCGTCGGCCTTGCGTCCGGGGCGCGGAACCTGGGAGTGATTTTGGCGGTGATGCCCGCCAACGCGGATTCGGACATGTTGCTGTATTTCGCCGCTGGGCAGTTTCCCATCTACATCATGCCCGCCGTGTTGAAGCCAATCATGTTGCGACTGGTTGGCCGGAAGACCACATGAAGGGTTGGTATGGATAAAAGGGATGAGATGGTGGCGAGGCAAGAATTTTTGGCGGAAGGTGATCCCCGTCATGGTGTTGGCGGTGATGATTGCCAAGTTCGGCATTTGTCATTCCATGGCTGATTGGAAGACCGCTAGTCGGGCCTCTGCCGGTATCGCCCCCGACCCCGCAACCCATCGCGAGGCCATCGTCCAGGTTTACGGCGCCCGCGCCTTCGGCTGGCGCGGTTATTTTGGTGTTCACACTTGGGTCGCCGTGAAGCCGACCAACGCCGCGGATTTCACAGTCTACGAGGTGATCGGCTGGCAGGTGCGCCGTGGCGCGCCGGCGGTTTATATCTCCAATCGTCCGGCCGACGGTCGCTGGTTCGACGCTATGCCGGAAATCCTGGCCGACGTGCGCGGCGAGGGAGTGGATAAGATGATCCAACGTATCGACCGGGCCGCGCGGACATATCGCTACAAGGATGAATACCGGGCCTGGCCTGGCCCCAACTCAAACACCTTTGTTGCCCAAATCGCACGCGAGGTGCCGGAGTTGAAACTGGAATTGCCGCCGACTGCTATCGGCAAGGATTATCTGTTGGATGGCGCCGTGTTCTCGAAGACGCCAAGTGGTACCGGCTATCAATTCTCTCTGGGCGGTCTGCTTGGCCTCATGGTAGGGCGCGAGGAAGGGATGGAACTGAATATCCTCGGGCTGATTTTCGGCATTGACCCCCTGGGCCCGGCGATCAAACTTCCCATGGCTGGACGTATCGGCGGAACCTGAGGATATAGAGAGGCGATCATGAGCATTTGGGGGAAGGTCATCGGGGGTGTTGCCGGGTTCGCCATGGGTGGGCCCTTGGGCGGGATCATGGGCGCCGTTGCTGGTCATGCCGTGGACAAGATCAAGGCACAGGAGGCGGGCGAGGGGCCATCGACCTTTAGGGGCTACGGCCCGGACGCCCGTCAGGTCGTATTCACTACCGCAATCATCGTACTGTCAGCGAAGATGGCGAAGGCCGACGGCCAGGTGACCGCCGACGAGATCGCCACCTTCAAACGCATCTTCCAAATTCCCGACGACGAACAGCAGGCCGTGGCCAAGGTCTGGGGCGAGGCGAAAAACGACACCGCCGGATACGAGCCCTACGCGCGCCAGATCGCCAGCCTGTTTGCGAACGAGTCCCAGGTGTTGGAGGAGCTGTTGGGCGCCCTGTTCCACATCGCCAAGGCCGACGGTGTCATGCATGCCGAAGAGATGAAGATGCTCGCGAATGTCGCTATAATTTTCGGCTTTGACGCGCATGCGTTCGAGCGCATCAAGCACATCCACATGGGCGCCGAGGGGATGGACGAGAACGACCCCTATGAGATTCTGGAGATCGACCGTTTGGCCAGCGATGACCAGGTCAAGGCCAAGTACCGCGCCCTAATCCGCGAGAACCACCCGGACGTCCTTATGGCCAAGGGTGTGCCCCAGGAATTCATCGACCTCGCCAACAGGAAGATGGCCGTCATCAATGCCGCCTACGACCGCATCGAGAAGGAGCGGGAGTTTAAGTGAGCAGCCAAGTCACGGATCATCCCTCTCCCAACTTTGGTGCGCGGCCCGACGGTATCGTCATCGACATGCTGGTGATCCATTACACCGGAATGCGTACGGGTGCGACAGCGCTAAAATGGTTGTGCGATCCGGCGGCGGAGGTCAGCGCCCACTACCTTATTGAGGAAGATGGTCGACTGTTTCGTCTGGTGGACGAAGCCGAGCGAGCCTGGCACGCCGGCGCAGGGTTGTGGCGGGGCGACAGCAATATCAACGATCGTTCTATCGGTATAGAGCTGGTCAACCCGGGACACGAGTACGGCTACCGGCCGTTTCCGGCCGCCCAGATGGCGGCATTGATTGGTTTGGCGGGGGACATCCTGGCACGCCATCCCATCCCGGCGCAGAATGTGGTCGGGCATTCTGACGTGGCGCCGATGCGGAAGCAGGATCCGGGGGAGCTGTTCGATTGGCGTGCGCTGGCGGCAGCGGGGATCGGCGCTTGGCCAGACGCGCCGGGTGACGGCGAGGCCGGCGACGTGGGCGCCCTGTTGACGGAGATTGGTTATGATACCAACGACCTTGAGCTGGCACTCGTCGCATTCCAGCGGCGCTATCTGCCGGCGCGGGTGGACGGGCAATTGGACGCGGACGTTCTCAACCAACTTGCCGCCGTCGCGGCCTTGAATTAGTCTCCTCCTCGCCAGACGGTCGGATGACCGCCTTTGTTCTCGGACGGGGGAGGAAAGTCCGGGCTCCACGGGAACACGGTGCCGGGTAACGCCCGGCGGGGGCGACCCCAGGGAAAGTGCCACAGA
>DFRF01000005.1 GCA_002378125.1 Rhodospirillaceae bacterium UBA3470
AATGATGGCCAGGACAGCCATGATTAACAGAACCGGGGCAATGATGGCGATCAATCGCCAGGCCTCCTTTTCACAGACGCAAAGGAATGTAAACAATCCCCATGTTGCGGCGATGGTCGTCCAAAGGGCAGCAGTCAGTTCAGCCTGCCAAGCCACCGCATGAGCGATGATAGACCACAGAAATGGCCCCAAAAACGCAGCCGTAAGCAGAAGCCAAAAAATATGATCCCGACCAGGTTGGCGACGCCAAGCCAACGCCAGGATTGGAAGCTGGGTCGCTAGGGCCATGAGATCGAGCGAAGAAAACGTCATTGTCGTAAAAGATGTATACCAATCCCGACGAAAAGTGAGGGCAACATGACGCTCGGGAGCCTTCAACACAAGTGTTGTCTAGGTTTTGGTGCCAAATCATGAGTTGGCAGTGCCGGTCGGCGCCGGTACTCTCAGCCGCGCGGTTAAGTCAGCCGCCAGCCCCATTCTGGGCCCCTTTCAAATTGGGAGTAGAATTTAGTGCCCAAGGTCGCCGCCTTAATAGTTGCCGCCGGGCGCGGCCATCGTTTCGGCGGTGAAATTCCGAAACAGTATTGCGCCCTTTATGGTGAGCCGGTCCTACGCCACACCCTGTCAAAATTCGTCGCACACCCTGACGTGAACGCGACCGTCACGGTTATCCATCCCGATGATCGCGCGCTCTATAATGAGGCCGCGGCCGGATTGGGGGTGATCGAACCCGTATCGGGAGGCCCGTCGCGGCAAGAATCGGTATACAACGGGCTGGAGGCCTTGGCCAACATTCAGCCCGACGCGGTCCTCATCCACGATGCGGCCCGGCCGTTTTTCACGGATGCGTTGATTTCGGATATCGTCGCCGCCCTTGATCTGCACGTGGGGGCCGCGCCCGGTATTCCGGTCGCCGATACACTGAAACGTGTGCGAGACGGGTTCGTGGAAACAACGGTTGACCGATCGGACCTGTGGCGCGTGCAGACACCGCAGGGTTTCAGGTACCCGGAAATACTGGCGGCCCATAAGGCGGCGGCAGGAATGAATTTGACAGATGATGCAGCTATTGCCGAAAAGGCCGGTTTTAACGTCGTGATGCTTGATGGTGTGAAAGGCAATACGAAGATTACCCGAGCGGAGGATCTGGACATGATTGGTTTGGCGCGTGCTGCGCAGTGGGAATATCGAACAGGTCAGGGATTTGACGTTCATCGGTTTGAACCGGGCGATAAGGTCCAACTCTGCGGGGTGTCCATTGATCACGATAAAGCATTAGCTGGACATTCAGATGCCGATGTCGGCTTGCATGCACTGACGGATGCCATCCTTGGTGCCGCTGCTGCCGGTGATATCGGGGAGCACTTTCCACCGACGGATCCACAATGGCTAGGTGCGAATTCGTCAATATTCCTACGGTATGCGGCGAAGTTGATCATGGATATGGATGCGAAAATTGTGAATGTCGATGTGACTCTAATTTGTGAGACCCCGAAGGTTGCCCCGCACCGCGCTAAAATGCGGGCCCTTTTGGCAGACTTGTTGAACCTCGAAGTAGATAGGGTCGGCATAAAGGCTACGACAACGGAAAAACTGGGGTTTACTGGGCGCCATGAGGGCATTGCCGCGCAGGCCCTTGCAACGATCCGTGTTCGTGCGGAAGAATAGAATTGATGGCATTCGTGGGCGTTGACCAATCTGCAGATTTTGCGATTTCATCGAATTCATCAGTGAAACCCGGCGCGGCGACAGGTATAACACCCCCTTCATCCCTTACATTACGTTTATAGAAACGCCGACGCCGTAGCTTGTGGAACGTGTCGTGGTATCTGGGACGGACACCGTTATCGACAAACCAATTCCAACGGCCCACCTTCTGGACTGGGTCTTGGATTGGATAGAGTTGCGAAAGAAGTTCGTCGTGGCGGAAAACAATATCGTTCCGGCGCGGCGCGCGGATCAGATCTACAACTGTATCGCGGCGCCCAATACGTCGTGCGCCGAGGCGAAAGGCGGGAAAATAGCTTCGCCGCGCTTGGGTGCATTTTTGACCCGAGGGATATTCCATTGATGAAGCCGCTTTTCCAGGCGACTCAAGCCTGTTTCAATGGCGTGATCACGTCGGCTGGGCAGGTCACCGCCATCGTGCAGCAGACCGGTATACGCTAAGCCGTTTCCGCGTTAATCCAGCTCAGAAATCTGCCGTGGCCGTCGACAATGTCGTGAGCCGTGATGCAAGGACATTCGTAGCTATGGATTTTCTTGATCCGCTCGGTCAGTGCGGTCACGAGGTCCCGCCGGGTTTTCAGGATCATGGCGACCTCAATCTCTTCCTGAACAGCGCCGTCCCAATGGAACATGGAAGTCACATTTTCCAGAATATTAGCACATGCTGCGAGACGCTCGCCGATAACGGTGCGTGCGATGTTTTTAGCCTCATCGAGCGAGCCCGCAGTGACATAGATGGTCACGACTGACATAGTCTCTCCTTCTGAGCAACGGTTGATCTGAGTGTGTTGAATGTCTTGGTCATGAGTATATTCTAACGTACCATGATTTCCTCGCGCGCAGTTACCGAGTTCACGAGCAAAGCCATGGAACCGCAAACGAAGATTGCTGCAATGGACAAAGAAAGCACCAGTTCCAGAATCCCGACAGAAGGGCAGCGAAAGTGGCTTGAGCGCGGCCTCGATCAACCAGGCGGGAAACTCCCCCTTTTCGACAGCCTAGGTCAGAAAGTCAGTGAGCGGACCGTCATAAGCTGTGTCGAGAAAGGCTGGGCGGAACAATGGTTCAAAAACCCTTTGAAACCTGATTGGGCCGTTTGCAAGTTGACGGATGCAGGTCGAAAAGCGGTTGAAAGTGGTTAGTAACCGGGTCGTCGGCTTCCGCCTGTAGTAGAAGTTTAATCATCTGGGAAGCGAAATTAACCGGCCGGTTGACCTGCTTGCCCCAAATGGGATGGGAATCGAGATCGTTAAGGAATTTGGTGGGTCCGATATCGCTATCATAGCTGACGCGGACCTGTCCTGCTCGAGCTAGGTCTTAGATGTGTTGCGGAAGGTTTTGTCAGTGCAGTCCTGTTGGTTGTGGTCAGGGCGACAAAGATTGATAGATCGGGAACCGCTACTCTTCTGAAGGTGTACTAGATTACGAAAAAGCGCGGCGGCTTGATGATCCTCGCATTATGCGGAGAGTGGGCAATAATAGTTCTGGGATTGGCTAAGATGGAAGAAATTTTCAATTTAGCGGTCGATGTCGACGCCGGACGGTAAGAAAACTAATGAGCAATATCGACGATGAACAGCCACGTCCGCGCATTTTAATGATTTGCATCAACCGACGATTTCGTATGGATGAGCCGTCTTGCGCGGGTCGCGGTAGCGAAGCCTTGGCCAACCGTCTCGAAAAAGAGATCCAAAGCCGAGGTATCAAACTCACTGTCGAGCGAACCAATTGCATGGGGCATTGCCGGACTGGGCCAACAATCCGCTTGGCGCCTGGAGGCAAGTTCTATTTTAAGCCTACGGATAACGAGATTGCCGCCCTTCTTGACGAGGCTGAAAACCTATGCGGTACAACGACCGATAACAATTGGGGTCCGTTTATTAATTTTCTGGGTTCATAGAAGCGCAACGCCTGTCCGCAGCGATTGTCTAAATTAAATTTTCATCAATGCGATGTTTGTCGCGCGCGGACGAGCCGATTTTTGCCGCTATCACGGTGTTGGATGAATTTCAATTTCGAAATTCCTTCGTTCCCTCAAAAGCACAAACTTCGGCCGGTAATTTATTCATCGGCCGCTTTTGTTCGTGTCTCCGCTAGTGTATCCATCAATCAGATCAGACATTTATTAAAGCGGGTGATTTTGGCCCCGCGTATAGAAAATATTGGATTGTACTGTGGCGAAACCCATCACACGATTTGTCCGCCAGTTAGCCAACAAGTTGGGATATGATCTGCTACGGCTGCAAAAAATTCATATTTATGACGAGGCCTTGAGTGGCTTAGGGAGAGGCGGTGGCTTTGATGCGTTTGAGGCTACCGTTCCGAGAGATATCAAGTCAGTTGATATTTTCTTGCGAAGTTGCGCAGGAATTGAGGTTCATGGACAAGAACGCGGACGCTTCAATGGCGCGCCAAAAAGTGAAGTACTTTTCCGCTGTCTGAGGTCCTTAGTCAGTTCGATAAACCATGCGATCATCCGGGGGGTGGAAGTGCCTCTTTCCCTGGTGGTGATTGATGACCATTCATCTCCAACCGTAGTTCAGAAAATCGAGAAGATCCTTGAGACGGGAAATTTCCCAACCCGCCTGCACCCTTTGAAAGTGCAGGGAATGTCAAGTTCGTTGACGGAAACTTTTGAATTGGCGAGACGTGATTCGGAAGACGTAATTTATCTTCTTGAGGATGATTATTTGCACGATCTTCGATCGATTTATGAGACCGTCGAGAGTTATGCTCAACTGTCAGCTTGCGTGGGCGAAGATGTCATCTTGTTTCCATCAGATTATCCCGAGACCTACAAGCATGTCCGGCCTTCACATGTCTTGTTGGGCAGCCATCGCCATTGGCGACGGATCTACCATACGACAGGAACGCAGGTTCTATCCCGGTCGATCCTTGAAGCCCATTGGGAAAATTACAAGGCCTTGACTGCTTATGGCTCGGACCCGGAAATCACGGAAGAAAACACGATTAATCGGGTTCTGAAGACAGTTTCCTGTTACGCTCCCTTGCCCGCCCTTGCGGTGCACTTTCAGCATTTCGACACGATATCGCCGTATGTCGATTGGCAGGCGTGGTGGGATCAAGCAGGCCGTGAATGATCTTAAATCTAACACGCATAGATCCGCCAGTTTCCATCGGTGTTTGGGGCTTGGGGCGTCACGCCCGACGGACAATTTTGCCAGCGATTGCGCAGGTTGATGGCCTTCAATTAGCAGGTATCGCGACACGTAGAAAAGATGTCGCGACTGAGCTTTCGGAGGTGTATGGCACAAGAGCCCTCGGAACTCTTGAGGAACTGCTGGCCATCAAAGAAATTGACGCGGTCATCGTGGCAACACCAATCGGCTGTCATCTGGAAGATGGGACCCGGGCTCTTCTGGCGGGAAAACATCTCTGGTGCGAAAAATCTCTTACGTCTGGCATAACGGATACCCGAGACCTTCTTGACAAAGCAGCCGCCTCTGATTTGGCCGTCAATGTAGTCTGTTCACCCCTTTATCATCCCTTGTTTGGGATGTTGCTCAAACGTGCTGGACAGCTGGATGTAGGCGCCGTGCTGAGCATTGATGCCCAGTTTGGGTTCCCTCATGTTTCCAGAGATCATCCAAAATACGATCTACAACTCGGCGGCAGTGCCCTTTCCGATGTCGGATACTACCCTATCGTCATCGGCACTAGCCTGCTTCGCGATGAGATAAATTTGGTCTCCGCAGTGATGGAGAGGGAACCGGGTTTTGACATTGATACGCGAGGCTCGGCATTTTTTAGGTCTTCGCAAGGCGCTCACATCATTATGCGCTGGGGCTATGGTCAGGATTATGTGAATGAAATACGGATTGTCGGCGAAACCGGGGTGATTGAGGCTTTTCCGGCATTTTCGAAACCAGACAATATCGCTATGACGCTCCGGATAAGGCGCCAGCAGTCCGTGACCAATATCCCTGTGCCGGAGGTGAATCAATACGCGGCGATGCTAGCAAGTTTTGCCGCTGCAATTCGGGATCGAGACTCCCGGGCGGCTTCCCGTAAGTCCGCGTTACGATACCAGTCGCTTCTGGATGCCGTCCGGAGTCATGTATATCAACCATGATGCATTGTGAGCGTGATCTGTCCTCATCCGATTTTTGGGTCGCATATGTCACTTGGAACCTTTCCTGCCGGCTAGAAATGCGAGGGCGCCGCATGCTTTCGCCAGATTTCCCCGGACCCGGTCCGGGCGGAGTAGAAAAAGATACAGAAGGGCTTTAAAAAAATGTTTTTGAACAATGTCACGGGCCTCACACCGAACTCTATCACTCAGTCTATGTTTTGCCGCGACATACAGACGGCTCCAGGTTTGATGCCAATCCTTCCTCCACCGGACGGACCAGGTCATTCGGGATGATTGACCGCCTGCGTGAACTACTCTGGCGGCGGGGTCTATCAACATTCCGTAGCCTTGGTTGGTTAATCGGAGGCTGAGGTCCATATCCTCGGAGTATAAGAAAATTCGTTCATCGAAACCGCCGATTTCCCGCCAGATCGAGATCGGAGTCAGAAAAAAGCCGCCCATGATGAACCACGTGCAAAAGGGGCCGTCGGGGAGGCGTGAGATTGGGGAATGGCGGCTCTCACTAGGCCCCATCACGTAAAGCTCAATTTCGCCATTTTGGCGTTGCATAAGTGGGCCAATCAATGCGGCCTTTGGATTTAAGAGGGCGGTGTTTACAAGAATTTCCATCGCATTGTCCATGAGGGTGGCATCTGGACTGAAATAGAAAGCAAACGTTGTTTTAACTTTGGCCATGCCCTGGTTCACGCCGGCACCAAACCCCTTATTGACTGAATTACGTACTAAATTAACCTGGGGAAACCGGTTGGTAATGATCTTGCACGTGTTGTCGGTACTGGCATTGTCCACGACAATTATGCTCGGAGCCGCAGATAACGAACTCAGGCAATCGTCAATGACAAGGGCGGAATTATATGTGACCAACACCAAGGTTACCTGGGTCCAGACGGAAGCCGGGTCAGTTTCAGTCATAAAGCAGCCACCAATAGATTTAGACCGATTAACAACGAACTTTACATAGCGGACCGATAAGGTAGTAGAGAAAGATCAAATCTATCGCCATTCCGGGAAAATGAACATGAAAAGTGGAACGGATCAACCGACCCGCGTTTTCTATGCCAAAGCCCTCTACGGGCGTGAAGAAATCGATGCTGTCATCGACGTCCTGGAGAACCGTCCATTGACGCTGATGGGAGGCCCCGCGGTTGGTGAATTTGAAAATCGTGTTGCAGGCTTATTTGGAAAATCTTTTGGACTGATGGTCAATTCGGGTTCATCGGCTAACACGCTGGCTGTCGCGACACTGGGATTGAAACCGGGTGATGAGGTGGTCACCCCTGCCCTTACCTTTTCAACGACTGTGGCACCTTTAGTGCAGCACCAATTGGTCCCCGTGTTGGTGGATGTAGAGGCAGATACCTACAACATAGACGTGGACAAGATCGAGGCTATGATTGGCCCAAAGACTCGGGCAATGATGATACCAAACTTGATTGGGAATTTGCCTGATTGGGCACGTTTGCGGGCAATTGCGGACCAGCATCATTTGATGCTGATTGAAGACTCTGCCGATACCATTGGGAGTAAATTTCGTGGTCAACCGACGGGCCGTCTTTCGGATATCACGACAACCAGTTTTTACGCCTCCCACGTGGTGACATGCGGAGGATTTGGCGGTGCGGTCTGTGTAGACGACCCTGAGCATGAGCGTCGGATGAGACTGCTTAGGGGCTGGGGCAGGAGCTCAAGTATCTTGGGTGAGTCGGAGGCACCGGAAGACCGGTTCAACGTGGACATAAGCGGCGTTGAATACGACGCCAAGTTTGTGTTTGAAGCCCCCGGATATAATTTCCTTCCCTCTGAAATGGCAGCTGCGTTTGGGTTGGTACAGCTTGATCGACTGTCCGAGTACGCGGAACGACGTGTTCGTAATTTCCGTATTCTGACGGAGTTTTTTACAGAATACGAACACTGGTTTATTTTGCCGCGGCAAA
Organism: Rhodospirillaceae bacterium UBA3470; assembly: GCA_002378125.1. Classification (GTDB taxonomy): domain Bacteria; phylum Pseudomonadota; class Alphaproteobacteria; order Rhodospirillales; family Casp-alpha2; genus UBA3470. The sequence goes on from DFRF01000005.1 coordinate 7,777, forward strand.
TGGCGGGAACCTATACGCCTTGGCTTGCTGTTCCGCTCATTACGCGAGATGACGCGCCGTTCTCCAGGCGGCAATTGCAGATATTTTTTGAAAGCAACGGTATTCAAACTCGAACGGTTTTCACCGGCAATATTCTCCGCCAACCCGGCTTTTCAAACATTGAATGCCGGGTCGACCCGGATGGATATCCGCACGCGGATCAAGTCATGCGTGGCGGTTTCCTGCTGGGTTGTCATCAGGGCATGGGTGATGATGAGATTGAAATTATCACCACCACCTTTAAGGCTTTTATGGACACGCTATAAAGGCGGTTGCCGGAGCGTAGTGAAATGCAAGTTTCCGATACATCATTGCCCGGCGTTTACGAAATCGAACCCAGGGTTTTCGAAGACTCTAGGGGATTTTTTCTGGAAACCTACCGCACCTCAAGATACGACCAGAACGATATGTCTGTTGAATTCCGCCAGAGTAATCATACCCATTCGGCGCATAGAACGCTTCGCGGATTACACTACCAGATGGCCAGACCACAGGGTAAACTCGTTTATGCGGCGCGGGGGGAAGTCCTAGATGTCGCCGTAGATATCCGGCGCGGTTCCCCTCATTTTGGTCAATGGCATGCCGTCCTACTCAATGATACAAACCATAAGCAACTATTCATTCCGCCTGACTTCGCCCATGGATTTTGCGTGCTCTCGGAGACGGTTGATCTGATCTACCTTTTGACTGATGAATACGATCCTGATGATCAATATGCCATTCGGTGGAATGACCCGGATATTGGTATTCGATGGCCCATGAAAGATCCCATTCTCTCGGGAAAGGATCAAATTTGTTCCTTTCTCAAAGATGTTCCCCCGGATCACCTACCCGAGTTTCAATCGAATGCCTAGTGATTGCCACCCCGGCCCCTATTGGGGACCATCATCCCTAATTTTCTTCAGCCATATTTTTCAGCATCATGGCCGAAATTAGAATTTTTAATACGTTCATTGAGCTGTTCATGGCGCCGGGGCACCACATTCCAATTGAATGGCTGGAAACATTTCGAATTGATGATCCCGAATTCGGTATTCTCCTTTACATGGAACGACGAGATAGAATTATTCGCAAAAGCGAGTGCATTCGAGGACCTGGGCGGTCAATGGATGCTGTTGGTTCCTCTGGCTCGTATTGTCTGACGGAGTGAGGTAATCACCGCATGGAGAGAGTCCTAATTACCGGTGCGACCAGCTTCCTCGGCGTTCACACTGTGTCCAGATTAAATGACGGTGGAATTATCCCTCACCTGATCGTACGTCCTTGTTCCGATGTTTCCAGGTTGAAGGACATTGGAAATGTTGAACTGCATCAATATGATGGAGAAATTAGTACTCTAGTCGATGCCGTCGAGGCAGCCATGGCGGATGTTTGCATTCATATAGCCGGAGCCTATATTCGCGATCATATATCGGCGGATATCGAGGTCCTCATAGATTCCAATATTCGCTTTGGAGCCCAGTTGCTAGAAGCCATGAAAATTGGCGGAACACGTAAGCTTGTACATACGGGCTCCACATTTCAGTACTATGAAAGCGACACATACCAACCTCTAAACCTCTATGCGGCAACAAAGCAGGCCTTCATGGATTTGGCTGCCTATTACGCTGACGCTGAAGATTTTGATGTCGTCAGTATCATTTTACCTGATGTTTATGGCGCTCGGGATTGGCGTCCTAAAGTGCTGAACCGGATTGTCGCGGCGCACGTCGAGCGGTCAGCCCTGGATATGGTTGACGAACCCACCGTGCTCGGATTGGTTCACGTCGATGATGCGAGTAGAGCGCTTATCGATGCTTCATCTCAGCTAATATCTGCGCCAAAATCGATTTCTGGCGGTATATTCGGCGTTGATCAAGGACACCGTCATTCACTGCGTGACATCGTCGATATGGTCGCCAATATCTGTCAATGCTCTACCAAGATTAACTGGGGCGGGTATCCGGTACCGCGTCGGCATATCTCTGATCCCTGGGAGGGGGCGGCCTTGCCCGGATGGTGTCCAAAGGTCAATCTGGAGGACGGAATACGCGAGTTAGTCGAGTGTATACGTCGAGAGCGGGTTGAATGAAAATATTGGTAACGGGTGGTGCGGGGTTTATCGGAAGCGCCGTGATCAGGAATCTGATTGAACACGGGCGTGAGGAAGTTATCAATGTCGACAAGCTAACCTATGCCGCAAATTTGGACACGCTAGCCTCGGTTCATTGTCACCCCAGGTATACCTTGGAACACTTGGATATTTGCGACGTGGCCGCGTTAAAAGACGTGTTTATGCGCCATCAACCGGATGCCGTTATGCATTTGGCAGCGGAGTCCCATGTCGACCGGTCAATTGATGGACCGGCCGATTTCATTCAGACAAATATTGTCGGGACGTACAATATGCTGGAGGTGGCGCTAAACTATTTTAGGCAACTTGATAGTATGTCGCGGGAGCAGTTTCGCTTTCATCATATATCGTCAGATGAGGTATTTGGGTCACTTGGACCCAATGATCCGCCGTTTACAAAAAATACACCTTATAAACCCCGATCCCCCTACTCCGCGACTAAGGCTGCATCCGATCACTTGTCTTTGGCCTGGTATCACACTTATGGGCTTCCTGTTGTCCTGAGTAATTGCTCCAACAATTACGGCCCATTCCAGTTTCCGGAAAAGCTCATTCCATTGATGATTATCAATGCAATGGCTGGACAAGTCCTTCCGGTATACGGAAAAGGTGAGAACATTCGCGATTGGCTGCATGTTGATGATCATGCTGCAGCACTGGTCGCTATCATGAAGCGTGGCCGCTTGGGTGAGTGTTATCTTGTGGGCGGCGACGCAGAACGCCGGAATTTGGATGTTGTGATAGGAATCTGCCGATATTTAGATACCGTTTTGCCGCGCTCCGACGGTTCACCGCATGAGAGCCTGATCAACTTTGTTCAGGACCGGCCTGGGCATGATTTTCGCTACGCCATTGATTGTGAGCAAATAAAGTCTGAATTGGGTTGGAAGCCTGTGATGAACTTTGAGGATGGTTTGGCCCAGACCATCGACTGGTATATTCGGAACCAAGAATGGTGGGAACCGCTTTTGGCGAACCAATATGACGGGAGCCGCTTGGGACTGGCAAGGAGTGAGCGTCGATGAAAGGAATTATCCTGGCGGGAGGAAGTGGGACGCGACTCTATCCGGTGACCGCTGCGGTCAACAAACAGCTTTTACCGATCTACGATAAACCAATGATATATTATCCATTATCGGCCCTTATGCTTGCTGGTATTCGTGAAATATTGATCATTTCGACGCCCGATGGACTGCCCAATTTTCAAGCCCTGTTGGGAGACGGGGAAAGATTGGGCTTGGAGATTTCGTACGCGGAGCAACCGCAGCCCAATGGCATTGCCGAAGCCTTTATTATTGGCCGTGAATTCATTGACAATCAGCCATGTGCCTTGGTTCTGGGTGACAATATCTTTTTTGGACACCAGTTTCCGGATGGTCTGCGCTCCGCAGCGGGACAGACAAAGGGCGCCTGTATTTTCGCCTATTGGGTAGCGGATCCAGAGCGTTATGGCGTTATTGAGCTGGATTTCGACGGTAGAGCCTTAGGGATCGAGGAAAAACCCATCTCGCCAAAATCAAATTGGGCAGCGACGGGTCTATATTTCTACGACAACAGGGTCGCCGATATTGCAGCGTCTGTATCTCCCTCGACGCGAGGTGAATTGGAGATCACCGACGTCAATCGGGTATATTTGGAGCGGGGAGAGTTGAGCGTCCAGAAACTGGGGCGTGGAATTGCTTGGTTGGACACGGGCACCCATGAGTCCCTTCTACAAGCGTCGCAATTCGTTGAAACGGTTGAACAGCGCCAGGGGTTAAAGATTGCCTGCTTGGAGGAGATCGCGTTACGCGAGGGATTTATTGATCTGGATGCATTTATGCAGTTGGCGAAGGAAATGTCGGGAAATCATTATGGTGCATATCTGACACAGATTGGTAATGAAATCTCGAAGCGTTTATGAATCGGTTTGATCACTTCACCGGAGTTACAGCCCGCATGGCTTCGCGACACAAGTCGGTCGGCCACTTGATGGAAATCATCTGTTTCATGCTTCCGAATGCGCCATGAAGAACGCTGATGGTCATATTCTTGTCACCGGTGGCGCCGGTTATATTGGAAGCCATACAACACTCGCGCTCCATGATGCCGGGTGGGATGTGGTCGTTGTTGATGATCTATCTACGGGGCATCAATCTCTGATCCCGGCGGACATTCCGCATGTTGTCGGTGACGCCGGTGATCCAGATGTTCTTCGGCGGATTTTTGATACATATAACGTCTTAGGTGTCATGCATTTTGCGGGGTCAATTACCCTGGCAGAGTCTTTGACGGATCCACTCAAGTATTACGCCAACAATACAGGAACGAGCCGGCGTCTCTTGGAGGCTTGTCAGGCGAACGACGTCCGCTCCTTCGTTTTCTCTTCGTCAGCTGCGGTGTACGGAAATCCAAGCGACAGCCTGGTTCATGAGGATGCCGCCCTCCTCCCAATCAGCCCATATGGTGCGTCAAAAATGATGACCGAGCGGATGTTGATTGATCTTGCAGCACTTGGGGGGATGAATTTCGCCATATTACGATATTTCAACGTTGCCGGGGCGGATCCTCAATGTCGGAGTGGGCAGGTCAGTCCTCAGGTCACACACTTGATCAGGATCGCGGCAGAAGTGGTGACTGGCAGACGGAGTGAGATTTGCATATACGGAACCGATTATGCCACCCCAGATGGCACCTGTATTCGTGATTACGTCCATGTCAGCGACGTCGCGGATGCGCATCTTGAGGCTTTTTCTCATATATCGGCATCACGGGAAAGTATCGTTCTCAATTGCGGTTATGGTCATGGCTACTCAGTGCGCGAAGTGCTGGCGGCGGTGGAGCGCGTTACAGGAGAAGATTTGGCGATACGTGAAGCGCAGCGACGGATCGGTGATGCAGCTCAGTTGGTGGCAGCGACGGACCGTATTCATCAGGTGCTGGACTGGTCCCCGCGTTTCAACGACTTGGACAACATCATCCAGTCGGCCTTGGACTGGGAACGCCGCAAAATTGCACTTGGTATCGATTAGGATATTGCGATGAAATATGGTCGGGGAGACTGGATTCGAACCAGCGACCGCTCGGCCCCCAGCCGAGTACTCTACCAGACTGAGCTACTCCCCGACCGTGCTTGGGCGCCTTCTGGCCCGGCACGCGGCGGCACTATACGTGTCCTCCTGGGGCGTATCAATCAAGCAATAAGACAATTTGTCGTTATCGATGGGTATTGATTTCCGCCCTCAACGCTTCCAATTCATCGATCGCGTCTTGAAGCTCGGCTTTCAAGCTGTTCACTTCGAAAGAAGCCATGTCGGAGGGTGATGGTGCCAAATCTGATTTCTTGAGGTTACCCTCGCGCATCAACTTCTGGACGCCTTTGATCGTATAGCCTTCGTCGTAAAGAAGGCTGCGTATATGGCTGAGAAGTTGAACGTCTTCTGGCCTATAGTAGCGCCGGCCGCCGCCGCGTTTCAGGGGACGGACTTGCACAAACTTGGTTTCCCAGAATCTAAGAACGTGAGCGGGCAAATCCAAATCCTCAGCGACTTCGCTAATCGTGCGAAAAGCACCGGGTGATTTCTTGGGTTTGTCGTTGGGCATGCTAACGCGCTGGCCTAATCAGAAGGCGAGCGGCGATTAATTCGAGATTTCAGAACCTGCGACGGGCGAAAGACAAGAACTTTGCGGGGCAAAATTGGTACTTCCTCACCGGTCTTTGGGTTGCGGCCGATACGTTGCCCTTTCTGGCGGACGGAAAAGCTACCGAAAGAGGATATCTTGACCGTTTCACCCTCGACGAGAGATGCGGTCATCAAGCTTAAAACCGTCTCAAGGAGATCTGTCGATTCGTTCCTCGACAACCCGACTTCTTGGTAGACCGCTTCACCCAAGTGGGCGCGTGTGACCGTTTCGACTGCCATAGCGTTTCCCCAGTTATTAATTGTGGCAAAGCCTATCGAACAGGGATAATTAGGTCAATATCAGAGGGATGCGCCGAATATCACCAACGGACGAGGCCTGAACCCCAGGTCAATCCCCCGCCCATGGCTTCCATCAGAACAAGATCGCCCTTTTGAATGCGGCCGTCACGTACGGCCTGATCTAAAGCCAACGGAATGGAGGCCGCCGATGTGTTGGCGTGCCGCTCCAGGGTGACAACGATTTTCTCCTGCGGCATGCCGAGTTTCTTGGCCGTGCTGTTGAGAATCCGTCGGTTGGCCTGATGTGGTACCAGCCAATCCACATCGTCCATCGTCAAACCATTGGCATCCAAGGTTTCGTCAACGATATCCGCAAGATTTTTGACCGCATTGCGAAAGACTTCACGACCGATCATCCGCACATGGCCAACCGTCTGTGTGCTCGAAGGCCCCCCGTCTACATACAAGAGGTCATTGGTCGATCCGTCCGAATGAAGATGGGTCGACAATACGCCCCTCTCACGGTTATGCCCGGCCTCGGCGGAGCCGGTTTGATCAGCGCCGTTGGCGGCGCGCATCACAACGGCCCCTGCCCCATCGCCGAATAGCACGCAGGTCCCGCGGTCCTCCCAATCCAGGATGCGCGAAAATGTCTCAGCGCCGATTAGGACCACTGTCTTAGCCTGCCCAGCCTTGATAAAGTTGTCAGCTACGGCAAGGCCGAAGACAAAGCCTGAGCACACGGCTTGCACATCGAACGCTGCGCCATTCGTCATGCCCAACTTGAACTGGACCTTGGTTGCGGTAGCCGGAAACGTGCTGTCTGGCGTGGTGGTCGCCAAAACCACAAGATCGACCTCGTTTGCGTCGACTTCGGCATGGGCCAAAGCCCGCTCGGCAGCCGTTAGCGCCAAGTCTGAGGTTAATTCGCCGTCAGCGGCGATGTGACGTTGTTTGATGCCTGTCCGTGTTTGAATCCAATCGTCAGATGTGTCCACGCGTTCGGCAAGTTCGGCGTTTGTGACCACGCGCTCCGGCAGGTAGGAGCCGCAGCCCGTGATAATTGATCGATACTGCATCAGCCCACAACCACCTTCTGATTGCCTTCCGCATCTGCGCAAAGCTGGGCGTAATCACTCTTGATGCTTTCGTTTATACCCTTGCCAGCAAGATCAACGGCGACCTGTAGTGCATTCGCAAAGCCAAGCGCATCCGTGCCGCCGTGGCTTTTAATACAAATACCATTGAGCCCGAGGAGCATTGCGCCATTGTAGCGCCGTGGGTCCAACTTCTGGTGAAGCGCCAAAAGTGCTGGTTTCGCAAGCAGCGCGCCGACCTTCGACAGAAACGATGACGTCAGGGCCTCACGTAACTTGTAGGACATAAACTTCGCTGTTCCCTCTGCCGTTTTCAGTGCGACGTTTCCCGTAAAGCCGTCTGTAACGACAACATCGACCGTGCCGGCTGCGATGTCGTTGCCTTCGATAAAGCCATAAAACTTGATGGGAAGGTGGGTTTTGGCTTGGAGAATAGCGGCAGCACCTTTGACTACGTCGTTGCCTTTCAAATCTTCGACGCCGACGTTCAAGAGACCGACAGTCGGCTTCTCAATGCCGAATACGGTTCGGGCGAAAACTTCGCCCATAACCGCGAACTGGACCAGGTTGTCGGATGAGCATTCAATGTTCGCGCCCAGGTCGAGCATGATACTGTCACCATGCTCGGTCGGGAGATAGGAGGCGATCGCCGGCCGGTCGATGCCCGGCAAAGTCTTGAGTACGAACTTCGCGATCGCCATAAGCGCGCCTGTATTGCCGGCGGAAACAACACCCGCAGCCTCGCCGTCACTGACGGCGTTGATTGCCAGGCGCATACTCGATTCGCGGCCACCGCGAAGCGCTGAGGCCGGCTTGTCATCGCTTTTGATAATCTGTGGGGCATGCCGGACCTCACAGGCTTGTTTCGCATGGGAGAACCGTTCAAGAAACGGATCCAACTGGGGCTTATCGCCAAACAGTAAAAATTTTACATTCGGAAGGCGCGCAGCTAGGAGATCAATGCCTTCGATCACCATACGGGGCGCGTCGTCCCCGCCCATTGCGTCAACGGACAGTTTCAAGTGTTCAACCAAGGCTGATCACCTGAGTGTGAGAAAGATCAATTTTCATAAAGACCTTTATAAGGTCAGGCTCGTTCAATAACCAGTGGTTACGCCGCCTCTTCCCCAATGGTTACTTCGCGGTCGTTATAATACCCGCAAGCTCCACAGACATGGTGCGGCCGCTTCAGTTCGCCGCAATTGGAACATTCTTCGTAAGCAGACCCTACCAAAGCATCATGGGCGCGGCGCGAATTCCGCTTCGACTTGGAGATTTTCTTCTTCGGAACAGCCATGTCCGTATCCTCGATCCATTGTGACCCCTGCTCTGAGCCCGATTTCATAAACAATTCGGCAGGAAGGAGCAAGTGGATATCAACTATCTTCGAGCTTGTCTTTTAGCGCGGCCAACGCCGCAAATGGATTGTCTGTTTCACTGTCTTTCACCGAGCCAAGCCGCGCCTTCGCCTCAGGGATGCTGTCCAGGGAAACGCCAGGTTTGCGGGGGAAGGGATTGATTTCAACAGCCAAAAGCTGGACGAGCGTATCGCCAACGTCAAATTGGCCGTCAAACATTGGTTCCGGTGGATCATCGCCCTCGGCATCGGTCTCCTCTAGGATTTGGGCGGGTTCCGCGGCTTCTTCTTCAAAGATTAGCGAAACCGGGATGGAGAACTTTGATGCGATCAATTCCAAGGTCACGGAGCAGCTTTGCAACACGGTCGCTTCGAGGCTGCCATCGACGGCAACGCGCGGGGTGCTGCTTTTCTCCATCCGTATGCTGATATCAATAGCGAACTTCTCCAGCGACTTGACAGCTAAACGGTCCGCTAGATGTCGTCGCGCGGGCTCTTCCAAAGTCCATCGAATATCCAATCCTGAGGGCGGCAATTCGGCGATGTTTATGGGGATCGTGAATTCCGGGTTCATGGAGAACTTGCCTGTTCGGATCGAAGTTTGGGCTAATATGAAGATGGGTCAGCAAAGGATAATCTGCCACCTAGCAGAGCTTCTATTGGCTGGTCAGAGAGGTTGACGGCCTCGCGGCGCATATAAAAACTGAGGGCCGAAACCTGTTCATTTTTCACGCTGGATTGCCGATATACATTACGTTGGAGCGCGACGTTCAGCCTATCGTCATCGCGGTTCAAGCCTTCGTCATAGGCCGCGATTCGGCCATAAAACGCCTTGGCCATTTCCTTGATGCGACGGCCGATGCCCACATCGCCAGCACCCATTTCGCGTAAGCTCTTGTCCATGTCTTCGAACATGATGTCAAATAAGGCTTGGCTGATTTCCTTTGTATTCGGCAAATCCCGCTTTAGCCGATGGAGAAGCAAAAACGCATGGATCATGATCATATCGTAGCGCCCGTCCGGTGTATCAGGTACGGCCAAATGCGTGTAGAAATACGGTTGGCGTGCCTGAGCGACCACACTTGAATAGAGTTCCATCGCGACGGTGTTTTGAGATGGGCTTGCTTTAAATAATCCAAACAATGAATTGCGCTCCATTCGTGGGCGAAGCAATTTACCTTTCCGCGCTTGATGGCATAATATAGCAGTTTGATCAAAGTCTGAATCGGAGTGTTGACGGAAGAATGCGGATAACCAAAGTGACGACTGCGCTGCTGCTGGGGGTGCTCCTTGCGACGTTGGGCGCCTGCGGGACGCGCGTGGAAAGTCACGGAAACCTTCTAGACCCTGAATTGGTTGCCGACATCACCGATGGCGGCATCTCCAAACAAGAAATGTTGGAGATTCTGGGTTCGCCCTCGAGCATTAACTCGTTCGGACAAGACACTTGGTATTACATCGGTGAACGCACCGAAACCTTCGCGTTTTTTGCGCCAAAGGTTAAGGAACGCCAAGTCTTGATCATCAAGTTCGACGAAAAAGGGGTCATGCAGTCCTTAGAACACAAGGACGTAATGGATGGTCGACAGCTGGCGCATGTCGAGCGGCACACCCCGACATTCGGACAGGAAATGACAGTCATTGGTCAAATTCTTGGAAACTTTCAGAGATTTAAAAAGAATAAGTAGAACTCATTAGTGGCTGTCCGGCCTACAAAAAACCCCGAAGGATCAGATCCTCCGGGGTTTTGTTGTTAAGGTGGGTAATCCTCTAGGCGAGGATGGCCAGCATTAGGATTGCGACGATATTAGTGATTTTAATCATCGGGTTTACTGCTGGACCGGCCGTATCCTTGTAGGGGTCGCCGACCGTGTCGCCAGTCACCGCGGCATGGTGGGCGTTGGAGCCCTTACCACCGTGATTGCCGTCTTCGATGTACTTCTTGGCGTTATCCCAAGCGCCGCCGCCGGCGGTCATCGAAAGCGCCACGAATAGGCCCGTAACGATGGTGCCCAGGAGGCTGGCTCCAACCGCGGCGAAGGCCGCGGATTGACCGCCGATGGCGCTGACCACGATGTAGATCACCACCGGGGCCAGCAAAGGCAGCAGCGAAGGCAAGATCATTTCCTTGATCGCCGCCTTGGTCAGTAGGTCGACGCATTTGCCGTATTCTGGCTTTGCTGTCCCGTCCATGATGCCCGGGATTTCCTTGAACTGGCGACGCACTTCGACTACTACCGCCCCGCCAGCGCGGCCAACGGCCATCATTCCCATGCCGCCGAACAGGTACGGCAGCAGACCGCCGATGAACAAGCCTATCACGACGTAGGGATCTTGGAGAGTGAAGGTCACGGGGACGTCAGGGAAGTAGTGCTTTAAATCTTCCGTATACGCACCGAACAACACCAGGGCTGCGAGACCGGCGGAACCAATGGCATAGCCCTTCGTCACCGCTTTCGTCGTGTTGCCGACGGCGTCCAGCGCATCGGTCGTGTGACGGACTTCGTCTGGTAATTCCGCCATTTCAGCGATACCGCCGGCGTTGTCCGTCACCGGCCCAAAAGCGTCCAGCGCCACTACCATCCCAGCCAAGGCGAGCATCGCCGTTGCGGCGATGGAGATGCCGAACAGGCCCGCCTGCAGGTACGAGATGATGATGCCGCCGCAGATAACAATTACCGGAAGCGCCGTGGCTTCCATGGAAACCGCCAAGCCTTGGATAACGTTGGTGCCGTGCCCCGTTTCGGAAGCCGCCGCCACACTCCGCACCGGACGATAGTCGGTTCCCGTATAGTATTCGGTGATCCAGATTATCAGGCCAGTCACGACAAGACCGACGATCGCACAAATAAGGAGTGCGGTTCCTGTGACTTTCGTACCGCTCATATCGAAGGACGTGTCCCAGCCAATGAATTGCGAAATCACACCAGCAATTAGCAAGGCCGAAATGATGGCGCTGGCAATAAAGCCTTTGTACAGCGCACCCATGATCGATTGGTTGGAGCCTAACTTGACGAACCAAGTTGCCGCGACGGAGGCTACAATACAAACCGCGCCAATGATCAACGGCAGCAGCATCATTGATTCCTGGGCTGCACCGGTGAAGTAAATGGCGCCAAGAAGCATGGTACCAACCAAGGTCACGGCATAGGTTTCGAACAAGTCCGCAGCCATGCCCGCGCAGTCACCAACGTTGTCGCCAACATTATCGGCGATCACTCCCGCGTTACGCGGATCGTCTTCCGGAATACCAGCTTCGATCTTCCCAACCAAATCGGAGCCTACATCGGCGCCTTTGGTAAAGATACCACCACCAAGTCGCGCGAAGATAGAGATGAGCGACGCGCCAAATCCCATGGCAACCAGAGCCTCAAGAATGTGACGCATGCCTTCGGTCGTGTTCGGGTCAACCATTTCGCGAAGAACTGTGTAGTAACCGGCCAGACCCAACAGTGCCAGACCAACCACCAGCATGCCGGTGATGGCGCCAGCTTTGAACGCCACATCCAAGCCACCGGCCAAACCTTGGCTACGCGCTGCTTCGGTGGTGCGCACGTTGGCTTTGACTGAGACATTCATGCCAATGTAACCGGCCGCGCCCGAGAGAATAGCGCCGATGAAGTAGCCGATGGCGACCAGGAGACCCAATTTCAGGCCCAAAAGTACGCCGATAATGACACCGACAATGGCGATCGCCGAGTATTGCCTGTTCAAGAACGCTTTGGCACCTTCTTGAATAGCTGCCGCAATTTCTTGCATGCGATCATTGCCTGCCGGCGCGGATAGCACAGCCTTGGACGCATAAATACCATAAATGAGCGCAACGGCGCCGCAAATGATGACCATCAAGTATAGACTCATCCCGAAATACCCTTCGTTTCCAGATTGGCGCGCGCTCCATTAATGCAAATGCTGAGTGGCTCGCGCGAAGACGATCCTCGTCTAGACATGTTACGCATCTTATCCCTCGGAGACCGCAAATCGGCGGGAAAGTGACAGAATCGGCCCCCTATTGCAACCAGCCTTCGCGTCGCAGTTACACAAGCCACCGTAACTTCTAAAATACCACAATAAATTAAAGGTTTATCTTTTGATTACAGAGAGTTATCGAACCGGAGTTTCGACGACGGATTGTACCAGGACGTCATTGATATAACCCTTGCCCAAAAGCCGTCCGCTGATCACGTTCAACCGATCTTTCAGAATAATGGCGTCGAGTCGCTCTTTCTTCCTCAAGAGACGAGGCACGAAGCCGTGCAAGTCCTGCAGAAAGGCGTCGCTCACTTTCGTCAATCTGCGCTTCAGGAAAATTGCGTTTTCCTGGCCAGCAGTTTCCAGTTTGATCTGAATTTGGATGGTACCTGCGATTTGATCCTCCCGGATGACCTGCAACAAGATGGGATCTAAGTCGATTAGTATTAGTTCTTCCTCTGGCTCTCTTATCCCCTCTATGGATCCAGCCTCTTCGAAGGGGCCAATCGCTAACCACTTCATCGCCGCGACTGCACCGCCGGCGAGGATAAGAATTGCTGCGACAATGCCCATCAACTTCTTCACGGACCGCCCCCTACGAAACTATGTCGCCATTGGAATCCTAAAATGACAATGCGAATGCCAATATGCCGGCATCCGCTAAAAATGTCGAAACCCACTTTCACCGATATCGATGGCATCGTCGTTTTCGTCAACTAGAATGACATCCCCAGCGTTTCCGTTGGCCAGAAAGACTTCGCCGATCGCGGTGATGGGAACGTCTGAAAATTCCGAAAGTTGCTTACCCATTTGCCAGTCTCGAGGCGCGGTGAATGCCAGCTCATAATCATCTCCGCTCCCCCAAACATGCATGGCTTGGGCATGGTCATTACCAATCATCTGACGCGTCGCCGCTGAGAGGGGAATGGCGGAGCGGCGAATGACAATCCGTACATGGGACGCTGACGCGAGATGCGCGATGTCAGCTACTAGACCGTCGGAAACGTCGATCGCACTGGTAGCATGCTCTCGGACCAGTGCGCTACACATCGTTCGCGGTTGGGGTTGCTGATAACGGGCGATGAGGTCGGATTGGAGATCAGTAGAGAGATGCGCCCCAGCTTGGCTCGTCAGAAGACGCAGTCCTAGCGCCGCATCACCAAGGGTTCCCGTGACATAAAGCATATCGCCGGGACGTGCTCCGCTACGCCGCACCGCGCTTCCCTTCTCCACTAATCCAAACGCCGTCACATTCACACATATGGGACCGGACGTTGCGACCGTGTCACCGCCGAGCAAATGGATGTGGTGTCGCTTCTGCATTGCCATGAGCCCGGTGGCAAATTCCTTGATCCACGTTGCGGAGGCTCTTGACGGCCAGGCGGCGGACAAGGTGTATCCGTGAGGTGTCGCCCCCATGGCGGCTAGGTCGGATAGGTTAACGGCCAGCGCCTTGACGCCCACCGTTTCTGGTGGATCTTCAGAACGAAAATGAACGCCTTCCACGATAGTATCAGCGGTAACGACGACTTCCTGGTCGCTGCTCGGTGAAATGATTGCCGCATCGTCGGTTAGGTTCAGGCTGCCCGGCGCATCGGCGGCCAGTGGCGCGAATACATCTAAAATGAGTTCAAATTCACCCGGTTTATCGATCATGGTGCCTTCTCATGAGGGCTGAGCGGCTTTCTCCGAGAATTCATCTTGGCGATACCGCTCGGCGAGGCCGTCGAGGACCGCGTTGACAAGGGCCGGTTCGTTCTCGCTGAAAAAGGCGTGAGATAAACCCACGTATTCGGAAATGATCGTCCGTGCCCGAATTTCGGGACAATGCAAAAACTCGAAGGAGCCCGCCCTTAGGATAGCGCGGACCAATGTGTCTAATTGATTAACGACCCAGGGGGAGTTCAGCTGCGGCGCAATGACGGCATCCAAATTCGCGACATCGTCGGTGACGCCGGTGACAAGGCGTTTCAAGAACCGGTGTTCCGGCCTCGGCAATGAGACCGCACCATTCGCATCGACTTTCGGATCATCGTGGTCCACTGGCGAAGCGTCAGACCATCGACGTTCCAAGAATTCCCTAAGCACGGGCGTGGCCGGTGCACCGACCATGTCGATTTCGTACAGGGCTTGTACGGCCGCTAGTCGTGCTGCGCTGCGGCGCGCGATCCCGGTGGCACGTTCCGTCATCTTTCAATAAGCCGAAAATGTCGTTTGACCTCTATCATTCGGAGGCAGGCTTCGGCCGCTTCTCCACCCTTGTTCTTGCCATCGACAGCGGCTCGGGACTCTGCCTGAGCCCGGTCCTCGCAGGTCAGAATACCGAAACCCAACGCAATGGCATTTTTCGTCGCCAGGTCCATCAAAGCGCGGCTCGATTCCCGGCAGACATGGTCATAGTGATCGGTTTCGCCACGAATGACGCAGCCAAAGGCGATAAAGCCGGCGTAAGGGTTGGAACTGGAATGAAATTCCATGGATCGCAAAGCCATGCAAATGGCGGCGGGCAATTCGAAAACGCCCGGTACTTTTAGGCGTTCATGTTCAAATCCGGCGCTATCCAAGGCTGACATAGCCCCGGCAACAAGCTGATCAGCGATATCCGAATAAAACCGGGCCTCTACAATCAGAATGCTCGGATGATCAGTCATCAAAGGCCATCCAAGTTCATGCTTTCAATGCGAATGGTTTTTTGTTCCACGACACGCAACCCGTAACCCTCGAGCCCAACAATGGTGTGTTGGGTATTCGACAGAAGAACCATGTCACGAACGCCAAGGTCTAGGAGAATTTGAGCGCCTACCCCATAGTCGCGAAGGATTTGCTCAGGTTCTGTCCCCGGTTGGGGCGTCGGGGTCTCTCCCAGGTTCCGGCGGATACGGTCGGAGAGCGCGGTTGGGTGCGGCTCACGTATGAGGACAACCACGCCGTAATCCAATTCGGAGATCATCTTCATTGCGGCCTGAAGCTCACCCGCCTTGCCCGTTGATTGTTCGCCAAGGATATCATTCAGGACGTTTAGAGCGTGCATCCGAACCGGGGTAGGAAGATCACTCGATATGTCGCCTTTCACCAGCGCAATATGTTCAGCATATGCGACATCGTTGGTGTAAACGACCATCCGGAACTCGCCGCCAAAGGCGCTATTGAGCTTGGTATCCAGGGTTCGCGAAATAATGCGGTCGTTGCCTAGGCGATAGGCGATAAGGTCGGCGATGGTGCCGATTTTCAAGCCATGTGACTGCGCATACTGTATAAGGTCTGGCATACGCGCCATGGTCCCGTCCTCATTCATAATTTCGCAGATCACGCCCGAAGGATTCAAACCCGCGAGCCGCGAAACATCGACCGCAGCCTCCGTGTGCCCGGCCCGGACCAATACGCCCCCTTCGCGGGCCTCAAGCGGAAAGATGTGCCCGGGGCAAACAATATCCGATGGCCCTTTCGAGGTGTCGATGGCCACGGCGACGGTGCGCGCCCGATCGGACGCTGAGATACCTGTGGTCACGCCATCACGGGCCTCGATCGATACGGTAAAGGCTGTTTGATGTCGCGACGAATTCCGGCGTTGCATCATCGGCAGCTCCAGTTCGCCAAGGCGCTCGCGCGTCAACGCTAGACAAATCAAACCGCGACCGTATTTAGCCATGAAGTTGATCGCTTCTGGAGTTGCCATCTGAGCCGGAATGACAAGATCGCCCTCATTCTCACGAGCTTCATCGTCGACCAGGATGAACATGCGTCCGTTGCGGGCATCATCGATGATGTCCTCAATGGGAGACAGGTGTTCACCTTCCACAACGGGTCGGGTGATATCTTGCTTCGAAAATTGAGACAATGTCGTTATCCCGCAACAGCTTAGGCGTCGTAATCTTGAAGTCTTGCAACATACCGCGCGAGCATGTCGATTTCCAGGTTTACCGCGTCCCCGACCTGTCGTTCGCCAAGTGTCGTGACGACCCGGGTATGGGGGATGACGTTAACATCGAAAGTCGTCGACCCCACATCGTTGACCGTCAAGGATATACCATCAATGGTGATGGACCCCTTGGAAGCGATAAGCCGTCGAAGGCTCGCGGGCGCTTCAAAGGTCATCCGCGTTGAATCGCCCTCCTGGGCCATAGAAACCAGCGCACCGATGCCATCCACATGGCCGGAAACGATATGCCCACCCAATTCATCTCCGGCTTTAAGAGCGCGCTCTAAGTTGATTGCTGTTCCCCTCGACCACTGACTCATGGTCGTCTTTTTAAGGCTTTCTCCGGACACGGTGAGAGCGAACCAATCGGGGCCTATTTCGACCACAGTCATACAGGCTCCGGAACACGCAACCGACGCGCCAATCTCTAGGTCTTCGGTGTCAAAGGGAACAGTGATTTCCATACGCGTGTCCCCGCTTTTGACGATATTTCGGATGGATCCGATGTGCGTAACAATACCTGTGAACATGTCTGTCGGTTCTAAGCCTCGAGACGGCGTGTGTAAATTGTCAAGTTGTCGACGCCGAGCTCCATTGTATTAGATGGTGCGAAGCCCCTCATGTCTGCAAGTCCATCCACATTTAGACCGCCGAAGACGGGAAGGCCATCACTGCCCATAACTGTGGGTGCGCGGTACCACGCCAGTTGGTCGACTAAATCTTGGCGCAAAAAAGAGGTTGAAAGTTTTGGCCCCGCTTCCACGAGCAGGCGTGTAACTCCGTGATCGGAGAGAAGTGTCAGGGTCGCAGTTAGGTTCAAGCCCTCATGGGGGACATTCGGCACCCGTAGGTCAACCACCGCTGAAGAGTCGACGGCGAAATCTGTTCCTTCCGCTCCGATCCGCCACACGGGGACAATGTCTGCTGATAACGCAAGAGACGTTTCCGCACCGAGGCGATGTTTTGAGTCCATAACGACCCGGATGGGTGAGAGGTGTGATAGTCCCGGGAGGCGGCAGGTCAACATGGGGTTGTCGGCCTCGACTGTCCCAATGCCTGTGAGGATTGCGTCATGTTGGGCTCGAAGAAAGTGGCTGTGCTGTCGTGCTTCAGAGCCTGTGATCCATTGACTGTCTCCATTGCGGCTAGCGACGAACCCATCGGCGGTCGTGGCAATCTTTAGGGTGACTATGGGCCGCGCACTCTGCTGACGTCTCCAGAACCCCGAATTTAGGGCTTTGGCTTCCGGACCTAGCAGCCACACATCTGTGGCTATTCCAGCCATACGGAGGCGCGCGATGCCCCGACCAGATACCCGGGGGTCCGGGTCTATTGCGGCAACAACGGTGCGGGAAATGCCTGCTTCGATAAGGGCGTCAGCACAGGGATCGGTTCGACCGACATGACTGCAGGGCTCCAATGTCACGTATGCGGTCGCTCCTCGCGCTAAATCGCCGGCACGTGCCAGAGCCTCGGTTTCCGCATGTGGACTGCCACCGGGTTGGGTCCAGCCACGCCCAACAACGCGATTATTTAAGTCCTCGCGCCCCAGAATGCAGCCTACTGCTGGGTTTGGCCATACATTTCCTAGGCCTCGCCGAGCCAGTGTCAGCGCAGACCTCATATGGC
>DFRF01000052.1 GCA_002378125.1 Rhodospirillaceae bacterium UBA3470
CGCGGGGCCGGGCGCGTAGGCCGCCGTGCCCGGGTCCACCAAGAACCGCGTCCCACCAACGCTTAATTCCGTCGACAAGAAATCCGCATGGGCATGCGCCGGGTTGTCATCCGGTCCGCAGGGGCCAACATCGAAGATAGCCACACTGTCGCCCCCCTCCAGGCGCACGTAGCCCATATCAGTAAGATCGTGACGCCCCGAACTTGGGCGCGTCGGAGCGGTTACATTCGCCGGCGGCGCCTCGCCCAACCAGGCGTCATTGAACAGGGCGATATCGCCGTCCGGATGGCTTAACAGGCTCAGCGCGGCGGCGGCGCGGCGCGCGTAGTCATCCAGCGTGCCGGCGTTCGCACCGCCTATGATCGTGCTCGCGCGCAGCAAGTGCAGATCGCGCAGTCCTAAGAGATGATACATGGGGGAGCGTTCCGCGTGGCCGCCGTCCGCAAGAAAGTTCTGACAAACGCTCCTCATGGCGACGCGCGGCAGGTCCGCCCATTGGGCCGGCATCGCGTCCAGCCCGGTGCAATAGACTGCCAGGGCCACATAGTTCTTCATGAGATGGTTGTATTTTAGATCACGCTCCGGGTTATCGGCGATGTAGGCGGCACAGCGCTGGCAATGAGCGCGGATCCGGTCCAAGTCGGTCGTGTCCATGTCGCCGCCAGCGCGGCCATGCAGGTTGAGCCCGGCCAAGAGATTGATCAACCGATGGCTGGCTGTGTAAGGGTTCCAAATATCGCGGAACACCCCCGGCGCATCCCATGGATTCTGTGTTTCAAGGCTCTGCACAAGGTGCGCGACGCGAGCCCGGTCTGCCGGCTTTCCAGAGGCCAGCCAGGGCACGGCGTAACCCATATAACCCAGGTTCATCCGCCACAGGAGGTCATTGTCGCCACCCACGGCGCGGCGCCAATCGACGTTCTTAATGCCACCAAAGTCGACCGTGTCACCCAGAAAGGTGAAGCGCCCGGCAGCTATCGCCGCCAAGCCGGTCCCGTGGACGGCTATCTGATGTCTCAGCACTTGATTGGCAATGGCGTTTAGGGCCGGTCGAGCAGGAACCGCAATGGGCGTTGCCTGCGTTAGTTTCTCCAGCCGCTTAGACCAACGGGTGGGCGTTAGACGGGCCAGCACGTGGCGGCCTCGACGATGCAGTCGGTAGCACCATTGATCAGCGTTCAAATGTCGCGCCGTCCGCCAGAACCGACCGATACTCATGTGCGCATTCCCCTCATAACCGGAGTTTCTCCGCGCCCGCGCAAGAGATCAAGCGGACAGTCTTCCGGGATCAAGTGCAGGAACCTTCCCGGAGGGGCGCCTGAACGTCGTGGTTGATCTACTGCCCACAGGCCGTGGCGAGCCGCTTTAGAAACAGCAACGCCGCGACAGTAACGCTCATAACAGGCAACGAGAACCGCACGAACCCAATTTAGTGCAACTTCGTCTTTCAAAGGCGATATTTGATCGGATAGGCTGTGCTCATGACGTATGATGAACTCGGCACTGTCCTGCGTATTCCCCGCAACGCGCTCGAAGGCCACGTTTGGCCGGCCCTGCCCGTGCCCAAGGCACAAACGGCACGGGCCATCCTGTATAAAATGGAACAGACCAAATGGCGGGAGTCTGAGGTCATCTACCAACACAAGTTTAGTCAGCTTAAGTCCCTGGCAGCGTCCGCTTCTGAGACGACGCAGTTTTACCTAAACAGCCTGGACACAGCGGATTTGGCGCCACCCTTTGATAACGTAGAAGACGTCTGGGAGAGCCTGCCGCCACTCCCCCACTCCAACATCCACAGCGCAGGGTACGCCATCCATTCGGATTTCGCCCCCGAAGACCACAGCAACATTTCCAATATCCATACCTCTGGGGCCACCGTTAAGGCCATGAGCAGGGCATTCAGGGAACGGTGATACGCCGGCTCCTCATCGTCGCCCACGCGCCGTCGCCAAACACCCTGGCCATGCGCGCCGCCGTAGAAGCGGGTGCGCGGTACAACGAAGTCGAGGTGATTGTCAAAGCCCCGCTGGACGCCGGCCCGGATGACGTCTTGAAGGCGAATGGCATGATCCTCGGCACAACCGAGAACCTGGGCTACATGAGCGGCGCGCTGAAAGATTTCTTCGATCGCAGTTACTACCCCCTGTTGGAAGAGACCCAGGGTCTCCCCTATACACTCTACATTCGTGCCGGCTTAGACGGCACCGGCACGCGGCGCAGCGTCGAGAGCATTGCCACCGGCCTCAAATGGAAGGCCGTCCAGGAACCCCTGCTCTGCCACGGTGAATACAAGGAACGTTTCCTGGATGACTGCCGCGAATTGGGCTCCTTGATGGCCGCAGGCTTGGAAGCAGGGGTGTTCTGAACAAGCTCAGGGCATGCGGATGTAGAACAATTCAGCGAACAGGCCCTCCGTATCAGTCCAATGCCGATCGCGCTGGAACCCCGCTCGCGTCGCCAAGTCGTCAAAACCGGCAACCGTGTATTTGTAGGAATTTTCCGTGTGGATTGTTTCCCCAGCGGTGAAATTGAACGTCCAGCCGGCGATGCGCACCGATTGGTCAACCAGACTTTCAAGGTGCATCTCGATACGTCCGAGGTCGCGGTCGTAGAAGACCACGTGTCGAAACTGCTCCAATACGAAATTGCCGCCCAGTTCCCGGTTGATGCGGGTAAGAAGGTTCAAGTTGAAGTCCGCGGTCACCCCGGCCGCATCGTCATAGGCGCGGACCAGACGATTTTCGTCCTTCTGCAGGTCAATTCCAATCAGCAGGCCGCCGTTGGGGCCGACCGTGTCGCCAATGGAGCGCAGAAACGCCACCGTCGGATCGGGATCGAAGTTACCAATAGTGGAACCGGGAAAAAAGGCGACACGACGCGACGCCGGCCGGGGCGGTACGGGCAGGGGCACGGGCTTGGTAAAATCGGCAACCACTTGCTGTACTGCCAGGTCTGGATAGGCCCGGCGAAGGTCCTTGGCGGCGGCGATCAGGTGCGCCTTGGAAATATCCACAGGCACGAAGACCACCGGCGCGACTAGGGCATCAAGAAGGATGCGGATCTTCTCCATGGACCCGGCGCCGTATTCGATGACCATGGCGTCAGCGCCAATGGCTGCCGCCATGTCATCTGCATGGGTTTTGAGAATGCTAGTCTCTGTGCGGGCGGGGTAGTACTCCTCCAGTGCGCAAATGGCGCCGAACAGCTCGGAGCCGGCCGCATCATAGAAATATTTAGGCGGCAGTGTCTTCTGGTCGGCCGCCAGGCCGGCCAATACGTCTGCCACGAAGCCTCTTGTCGATACCTGGTTCTGTGCCAAATTGTCCCCGACGGTGGCTGAGGTCATTGTGTTTCGATCTCCTGAATTGGTCGGCGGGACAGAGAGTGCCCGCCCCGATAGCGCGTATCAAGGTCGGGTTGCTGACATGTCCGTAACCGACGGCGCGACCGGCTTAGGCCGGCTCGAAAACGGGAAATCGGAAGCCAGCGTTCACATCAATTTTTATTCGCCTCCCAGATTGCATACTAGTACAGGACCAGCCCGATCAGGATACCGGAGGCATTTGACGGGAAAGGGCTGCTAGCCGTCCCCATACATTGCCGCCTGGCGCAGGTTGTAAGGCGTCATAGGAAGCCGACGCGCCCGGATTCCCGCAGCGTCAAACAGCGCGTTCGCGATGGCCGCGGCGACCGGTTCGCTGGAGGCCTCGCCGGCCCCCAGATGTGGTGCGCCCGGGCGGTCGAGAATAATCACGTCGACAGGCGGCGCCTGCGCAAAGGTCAAGATTGGATAGGTCTCCCAGTCGCGACTGTTGATTCCGTCCTGATCGAATAGAACCTCCTCGTAGAGCGTCCAGCTGATTGCTTGCAAGACGCCACCCTCAAGCTGCATACTCAGTCCGGCCGTGTCCACCACCTCACCAGCGTCGGCAGCGCAGACAGCCTTACAAATCTCGATTTCGGCGACGTCATTGACCGTCAACTCGATGGCGATGGCCGTGTAGGTCTTGCAATTACAGTACCGCGAGAATGCGATGCCGCGTCCGACCCCGTCGTCCCGGTCCTTGGACCAACCAATGCCATCAGCAGCCGCTTCGATGACGTTGCGCGCACGCGGATCATCCAAATGCCGCAACCGAAAAGCCACGGGATCGGCGTCGGTGTGTCTGGCCAACTCGTCCATCATGCTTTCAAGCGCGAAGATATTGGCATAGCCCCCCAGGCAACGCAGCGCCGAGGTCCGCAGAGGCAGGTCCCGGACGAGGTTCTTGATCGCGCGCACGGCCGGAAACGTGTAGTAGGGGTCTATGTTGCGATGCAGCCCGGCGTGACTAGACATCGATGGGTTGGGCCGGAACGGCGGCGCTGGATTTTCCAGGTGCAACGCTGCCAACAACCGCGATGCCCCCTCGCCGCCCAACATCGGCCGCGGGCGCCCAAGGTGCGTGTCGGAATAGCACTCGTGGCTCCAGTCGATCACCGCACCATCGGTGTCAAGGCTGGCGCGAAGCTCCATGGACATGGCCGACGCGTAGGGCTCCCATGCGTGTTCGTCGTCACGAGTCCATTTCAACAGCACCGGTCGGCCCGGAAGTGCAAGCGCGATCAAAGCCGCATCGAAAGCCGCGTCGTCGGCGCCGTTGTGACCGTAGCATCCGGCGCCCGGCACGTGCTGGATCAGCAAATTATCTGGCGTAATGCCCAGCGCTTCAGAGATGCTGGTCTTCAAGGGCTGGATTCCCTGACTGTGTGTCCAGATCTCAAGCCCACCCACCCCGTCGGCTTTCGCCGCCGCCACGGACGGTCCAATTGAGCCGTGCATGATGTAGGGTTTGTCGTAACGCGCCGCATGGGTAAGCGCGGCATTGGCCGGTGGCTCGTGCAACGGCGGCACCGGAGCGTCCTGGGGCGTGCCGTCGACCACTGGGCGGCTTTCGCGCGGGTTCGACGTCAACTGCCCATAGAGATCAGCGGCGTTAATTGTCGCGCCGTCCCAAGTCGCGGCGCGGGCAAGACGCTCAGCAGCCCGAATCACCAGGTATTCGTCATCACCCACCACCGCCAGGAAACTGCCGTCGCGGATTAGTGTGATCCCTTCCGCCTCCAGGCGCGCGACCTTCTCGGCACTCAGAGACACAAGCCGGGCCAGCCTATTCGGTGGCCGCACGCAACGCGCATGGCGCATCTCGGGCAGCACCATATCGTGCAGATAGATCATCGCGCCAGTGACCATGTCGCGAAGGTTGCGAGGCTTCGAATCCTTGCCGATCCAACGATAGTCGGCCGGCGACTTCAATGTCACGTCGGGGTCGACGGCGATACCAAAGGTTGCGTTGTCCAGGACCTCTCGGTAGGTGACGCTCTGGTTGGTGTCGCGGATCGAGATTAGGCCGTCGTCCATGACCAACGCGTCGACCCCCGACCCCAGCTTCGCCGCCGCCCTCGTCAGCAGATGCCGGCGCGCGGTGGCCGCCGCGGCGCGGACCGCGTTGCCCGAATGCATCATCGAATTACTGCCGGACGTCATGCCCTCGTCCGGGTAAGAAGTGTCGGGCGGATCTACGACGATTCGGGCCGGGTCGATTTCCAGTTCCTCGCCAACCAGCACGCCAAGTGCCGTCGAGATGCGCTGACCAATATCTACCTTGCCTGAGCACACGTGCACCGTGCCGTCGGCGTCAAGTTTGATCCAGTTGTCTAAGGCGGGGCTGTTGATGAGGCTTGGATTGCTCATGACGCATCTCTCGGGCCAACCAGGCTGTCGATGGCGGCCTTGATCCGGCCGTGTGAACCGCAGCGGCAGAGATGCGACGACAGCGCCTCTTGGATCGCTTCTGCGTCCGGGTTCGGGTCAGATTCTAACATCCCCGTAACGGCCACGACGAACCCCGGAATACAATACCCGCATTGTGCTGCGCCGGCACCAACGAAGGCCTGCTGCACCCGGCTCATTTGATCCCCGTGGGCCAAGCTCTCAACTGTAGCGATCACCTTGCCCTGGAATTCGCTAACGGCCCTCGAACAACTCAACGTCGATTGGCCATCGACCAGGACGGCGCAGGCACCACACTGTTCTAGCCCGCAGCCAAGCTTCGCGCCCGTCAGGCCGAGATAATTACGCAGCACGAACAAAAGCGGTGTTGCCGGGTCGACATCAATCGCATGGGTTTCGCCGTTTACCTGCAGTGAAATGCTCATCATTGCCTACCGTCCCTTTTTCGTCGACGTCTTGGTGCCGGACCCGCATGATGCGCGGCCCACCCAAATGGGACAAGTGACAAGCTCCACACGCCAACGTATGTTTTTGGCGGATTTGCAAGGGGAGGGCTCCATGGACGGGCGGAACAGCGGACCAAAGGTCTGGCTGGACTACGACCAGGAGGCGTTGGATCGACAGTACGACCAGCGCGCTCTGGTGCCCAATGCGGACGAGTACATTGCACGCAACGCGCGCGACAGCGCCGAGGTGCGCGCCCGCCTAGATTGCCGGCTCAACGTCGCCTATGGCCCTTCGCCCGACGAAACCCTCGACATATTCCCCGCCGGCGACAATACGCCGGTCATTGTCTATGTGCATGGCGGAGCCTGGACCCGGTGGAGCAAGGACGAAAACAGTTACCAGGCGCCAGTTTTCGTCGACGCAGGCGCGGCGTTCGTATCCGTGAACTTCGCTCTCGCGCCCCAGGTCAGTCTCGACGAACTGGTCCGGCAGAACCGCGCCACGGTGAAATGGGTCTACAACCACGCCCTCGATTTTGGCGCTGATCCCGGTCGGCTATATATTGCTGGCCATTCGTCCGGCGCACCTAGTAGGATTGCTTGCGGTCACCGACTGGGCCGCCGACTGGGGCCTACCAGCCGATGTGATCAAAGGAGCGATTGCCGTCAGCGGCATGTACGATCTGGAACCAGTGCGCCTAAGTTCGCGTCACACATACCTCCATCTGGACGACGCCTCAGTGGAACGAAACTCGGCATTGCGAAACCTACCGGACAGTATGCCGCCGATGATCATGGCCTATGGCGGCCGGGAACAAGTCGAGTTCCAACGCCATAGCCGCGAATTCGCCGAAACGCTCCAGGCGCGGGGCGATGACTGCCAACTCTTTTTCTATGATGGCAACAATCATTTTGACATGGCTCAGGAAGTCGCCAATCCAACGAGCCCGCTGACCACCGCCGCGATTCGAATGATGGGCTTGCACCCGGATACAACGCCAACCTAAGAGTTCAAACCTATGAGCGCATTCGCAGGCGGCATTCAAACCATCACATCCACGCGCAGTTCTAAAAGGCCTGCTCTTCGCCGCGGCCCATATCCAGGTGACGGACAACCCGAGCTGAACAATCGACGCCGCACCATTGCCCCAGCTGACGGGAAAGGTGGGGATTGCGTCGGTCGAAAGCCTCAAAGCAAAAAGTGGCCGAAGTCCCTAATCGAAACCGACGTACTTGACAACATTCTCGACCTCTTCCCTTTCACTTACCAATGTATTCTCGATCTTCGTGTCGTCGATATAGCCTATGGCCATGCCGGTGAGTAGGACCTGGTCGTCGGGGATGCCGAGGTGCTTGAAGATGGGCTCCTGGTAGGGAACCCAGGCCGCTTGGGGACAAGTGTGGAGCCCGAACTGACGGGCTTCCAGCATCACCGTCTGGACGTACATGCCCGCGTCAAACCAGCTACCCTTGCCCAAGTAGGCATCCGTGGTAAAGAACAGGCCGACGGGGGCGTCAAAGAACTTGAAGTTGCGCTTGCCCTGCCGCGCCGAGGCCTCGCGGTCGCCCTTCTCGATGCCAAGCAGGCCGTACAAAGACCAACCGACGCCGCGTCGGCGGTCCCGGTGCACAGGCTTCCAATCGTCCGGATAATAGTCGTAATCGGAATACTTCTTGGCCTTCCCCTGTTCCACCAGTTCTAACACGTCGCGAGTGATCGCGTCCTTGACCGCGCCCGTGCAGACATAGGCGTGCCAAGGCTGGGTGTTAGTTCCACTCGGCGAGCGCTGAGATACTTCCATGATCTTCCGAATTGTCTCGAAGGGCACGGGTTCATCAGTGAAGGCGCGGACGGATTTCCGCGAAAGTATTGCCTCTTGAACGTTCATGTTGAATCCATCGTGATTGTTTATTGGTGTCCTCTCGTCTAGGCGGAAAGGAACTGCCTGACAACGCCCCAGCATTTCGATAATTGAGATATTGATGGTCGAACTTGAAATCGAAAGTATATTCAATTCATGTTTTCCGGGCCACGCGGCTGACATTTTGTCAACACGCGCAGGGACGACTTATAACGCTCGCGTTGATTAGGCGGTGGAGGCGACTTGGCGGCGCGGCAGGGCGACGGCGGCAACGTTGGCAGCCAGCATGGTCGCCGCCAGCAGGTAAAACACCGCCGGCAACCCCCAGGTGTCGGCGATGAAGCCACCGAGAACGGGCAGGCCCATCTTGAACCCGCCTTGGGTGCCAAACATTAGGCTGGTGGCACTGCCGTTCATCCCGGGCGGGGTCAGGTCCATCATCCAGCTGTGGACCACGGGCCGAACCGCGTATAGCAGGAAGCCCAACATAGCTATCCCGCCCACGAACGCCGCCTCGTGACGAACGACGGTCAAGGTGATAATGACCACAGTGGACGCCATCAGGCCACCGAGGACAATCGGCCGTCTTCCGATCTTGTCCGACCAGGTGCCTGCCACTGGCCCGGAAATGATGCCGGCGATCTGCATGCTGGACATCGCCAGGCCCAGCATCACGCCCTGGAACCCGATGACGTCGGCCAAATACATCGGCAGAAAAATGAGGATGCCGTTTTGGGTCATAGTCCGGAGCCCAGCCATAAGACACAGCATGAGTACGGCACGCTGCTTGACCATGTCGGCCATGCCGCGGAAGTAGGCGCGCAAATCGAGCGCCGGCGCGGCCGTTTTCTCCGTGCGTTTTTCGTGGCGAGACATGAGCACCAAGATCAACAGGGCGAGCGCAAACATGGGCAGCGCGTTGGCCACGGCCGCGCCCTGCCAACCGACCCAGGCCATCAAGCTCCCAGCGACTAATGGTCCCAACGCATCACCCGTGTTGGCACCAAGCCCGTGGATCGACAGCGCAAAGCCTCGGTTATCCGGCAACCGCTTGGCAAGATAGGAAAATGCGGCGGGATGCCAGAAGTTGTTGGCACCGCCGATGATCATGACCCCCACCGTTAGGCCCAACAGCGAAGGCACCAGGCCAATGCTCAGCAACGCCACGGCGCATCCGGCCAGGGCTACAGCCAAAAGGATCGCCCGTCGCGCGGTCATGTCGACCAAGGGGCCGGCACCAATATTGGTGGCGAAAGCGGCCACGTTCATCGCCGTGATCACCGCGCCGATCTCGGCGTACGAGAGGCCTAGGTCTTGGCGTACAAACGGCAACAGGATGTACATGGTGGCCATCAGCCAGTGCGTACCGCCATGGCCCACCGCCACCAGGTAGGCGGTCAGTTGGCCGGCCCGGTCGACGCCGGTGACCCGCTCGACGGCGGCGAAGGCCCAGTTCATGGCGACAAACCCACGGCCGATCCCCTACGCACCACTCACGGCGCGGTGTATGTAGTCCTTCAGGTTTTCCTCTTCGGGCGACTTGTCCGCGAAGCCGTTGGTCGTGTGGATACGTGCGCTGCGAACAAAGTCGTAGCCGTTTATTTCCGGCATCTCGATGTTGCTGATGACCAGTTCGACAGTCCAATCGGCGGCCTCCCGCTTGGCCATGGCGTCGACGCCTCTGACGGTCCCCATGAAGGTATCGTTCCACGGGTTTTGCGGGATACGCACGATCAGCCTGCGAGCGAACTCTTCGTCGTCGACAGCCATCTCTGCCAGGTCGGCGAACTCGGTCTCGATCATGTGCACCTCATACCGACATCATACCTCGGCGCATACAACAGGCAATAGAGCCGGCTCCGGCGACACAGTGTATCGGCGAATTACACGGAGGGCCGCTTGCAAACTAAGTACAGCCTGGAAACCATGGCGCTCAGCTTAGATAAATCGCTTTATCATTCGCCTTTAAATACCGGGAGGCGTTTCTCCATGAACGCAGCAATGCCCTCTTCGCCATCGGCGCTAGTGTTGATCGCCTCCACTTGAACGCGGGCGATTCCAGCTTGTTCGGTCGGCCCCTTGGGCAGGGCTTCGGCGGTGAAACGCTTCAGCATGCGCGACGGTAAGGGGGCCTGAGCGGCTATACCCTCGGCATACGCCGTCGCCGCTGAAAGAACCTCATCGGCCGGCGTGAGCTTGTTCACATAGCCCACCTCATAGGCGCGCTGGGCGGTAATGGGTTCCCCGGTCAGTAGCAATTCCATAGCAATCTTGTGCGGAATGCGGCTTGCCAGATTGGAGATCAAGCCACCCGAGAAGCCAATTTTTACCTCTGGGTAGGAAAACATAGCATCGTCCGCCGCGACCATGAGATCGCACATGGTAGTTAGTACCATACCGCCGCCGACGCACCAACCTTGGACAGCCGCTACCACCGGTTTGTCCACGGACACGCCGATTCCCGGGATCGCCCGGTAAAGGTCATGTGGGATGGCATTCAGATCGGCGCCAGCAGAAAAGGCCCGACCGCTCCCGGCAACAACGGCGACCCGCTCCCCAGCCGTCGCCATGAACCGCTTCCAAGACTGATGGAGCGCATCGACGATCTCCGAGTCCAGCCGGTTCATAAGGTCCGGCTTGTTGATAGTGATGGTAGCCACGTGGCCGTTCGTTTCGTAGGTGACGGCATCGCTCATGTTTCGGCTCCTATTCCAGGATGGTCCAAACCGCCCGGGCGTCAACAGCTAGGGCGCCCTCACCCGCGGCCCGAACGATAACCGGGTTAACGTCCAATTCCTTCAGACACGGCCCTAGGTGAGTGGCCAGCAAGCTCACCCGATGCACGATATCGGCCAGCGCCGCCACATCCGCCTTGGGTCGCCCGCGCGCGCCGTCAAAAAGAGGAAACGTTTGCAGGGATTCAATCATGGCATGGGCCTTAGCCGCGCTCACGGGCGCGGCGGCGAACTTCACGTCATTTATCACCTCGACGAAGACACCACCGGCACCGACGAGAACGCCGGGACCGTGTTGCGGGTCCCAGGCTGCGCCGACAAACGCTTCCGCAACCCCGCCCATGGCCATCTCGGTGACCAGGCTGCCCTGGAATGCCGCCTCCAGCGCGTTGTCAGCAATGGCATCTTGGATTTGGGCAAAGGCGCTACGCACGGCAGCCACATCAGGAATATTGAGTTTGACCACGCCAGCGTCTGACTTGTGTATGAGACCGCGTGCCACGCCCTTCAGAACAACAGGAAAGCCGATTTTCCGCGCCGCCTGGACCGCGGCATCCACGTCCGAGCAAATGACCTCACTGGTCACCGGCACACCGGCCGCAGCCAAAAGACCTTTGGTCTCAGGCTCGGTCAACAGGCCCGGCGACAACGCCGATGCCGACGCATCGATAGCCCCGGCAGGCGCATCCCCGATTTCTCGCACAAGCCCTTCGTCCTGGAACTTACGATACGCCATCAGTGCCTCCAAAACCCTGTAGCAATCATCCAGCGACGTGTAGGTGGGATATCCCGTCATCCGTGCGTCCGCCTCCAGCCGATCACGCACCATACTCCCGGCCTTATTGCACAAGAGGGCGGGCACGCCGCGCATAGAGCCGATATCGCGCATGATCTCGGCCAAACTTTCCATAGCCGGCTGAGGCGTCATGATTAGCAAGATCGCGCCTACGTCCAGCTCGTCGGCGAACGTCTCGAGTGTGTCGCGCATCACCGCGGGATCAAATGCGCGAAGATAGGCCCCGAAATCCACGTTGGCCGTCTCCTTGCGAACAGGCAAGTGTTCGGCCAGATGAGCAATAGCCCTCGGACCCAAGCGCGCCGCGTGAAAGTTGCCATCGTCGATGGCGTCCGCCGCTAATGCCGCCGCCCCGCCAGAGCCAGACGCCACAGCCACGCCGGACGCCTTGGGCGCGCCCCACCGTGCCAGGGCATCAGCACAGAAAACGGCCGTATCCGGTTGATCGGTTACAACAATGCCTAGAGATTCGCACAGGGCTGAGAAAGCTTCGAAAGATCCAGTGAGGCTGGCCGTATGGGAGTTCGCCATGGCCGCCCCAGCGTCAGTCCGACCGGCCTTTACTGCGACCACAGGCTTGCCCATCGCGCGGGCGCGCAGGGCCGCCCGCTTGAACCGAGCGTGATCCTTGAGGCCTTCCACATAGAGCAGGATAGCCTCCGTATCCGGATCATCGACTAGGTATTCAAATCCGTCAGACAATTCCAAGTCTGCCTGGTTGCCCAACGTAATCGCCGACGAAAATCCAATCCCCGCGTCAAAGGCGCGGATGAACATGGCCGTCTGCA
>DFRF01000036.1 GCA_002378125.1 Rhodospirillaceae bacterium UBA3470
TTTTGAATGGATGGTAGCGCTACGCTACCTGCGGGCCCGGCGTCAGGAGGGGTTCATCTCCGTCATTGCTTGGTTCTCGCTTCTGGGCATTGCTCTCGGCGTGGCAACGCTGATCATCGTAATGTCGGTGATGAACGGTTTCCGCCAGGAACTGCTGACCCGTATTCTGGGCCTGAACGGACATTTAAGTGTCTACGGCCAGACCAACGCCATGGCTAATTTCGACGACCTTGCCAAGGAAATCCGCACTATCAAGGGCGTAGTTTCTGTGACGCCGATGATCGAAGGCCAGGTCATGCTCACGTCCCGCGGCGTCGCCCAGGGTGGCGTTGTCCGCGCTTTCAGGCCTGAAGACCTAGCAAAACGCAATATCATATCTTCCAATATCAAGCGGGGCTCCTTGGCCAACTTTAAGGGTAAGAACAACATTGTTATGGGTGAACGCTTGGCAGAGAAGTTAGGTGTACGTATTGGCGACATGGTGACTCTGATTTCACCCAAGGGCACTGTCACCGCGTTTGGTTCCGTTCCCAGGTTGAAGGCCTACAAGCTTGTAGGCACCTTCAACATCGGCATGTTCGAATACGACTCCAGTTTCGTCTTTATGCCCTTAGAGGCCGCACAGATTTATTTCCGATTACCAGATGCGGTCACCAACCTTGAGGTTTTCGGCAACAATCCCGAGACGGCGCCCGCGCTTGGCAATGATAT
Source organism: Rhodospirillaceae bacterium UBA3470 (assembly GCA_002378125.1). Lineage (GTDB taxonomy): Bacteria > Pseudomonadota > Alphaproteobacteria > Rhodospirillales > Casp-alpha2 > UBA3470. Next base: position 712 of record DFRF01000036.1, read on the forward strand.
CCTGCTGAAACTGGCAGGCAAGGCTCGGGTCCACGATTGGCAACACGCCAATGCGAGCTTCTTCAACGCCATCCAGGTGGAACGCAACGTCATGTTCCTAATCCTGACCCTGATCATCCTGGTCGCGGCCTTCAACATTATTTCCTCCATGATCATGCTGGTGAAGGACAAGGGTAGGGACATCGCTATCCTGCGCACCATGGGCGCAACGCGGGGCATGATCATGCGCGTGTTTTTCCTGGCGGGCGCCAGCGTCGGCATCATCGGCACCCTCGCGGGTTTCATCCTGGGGCTGTCGTTTACCACCAACATAGAAAGCATCCGCCAGTGGATCCAAGGACTGACCGGCACAGACCTATTTGCCGCCGAGATCTATTTCCTCTCCCAACTACCCGCCGTGGTCGATCCTGGCGAGGTGGGAACCGTGGTGCTCATGGGCCTAACGCTGTCGTTTCTGGCGACGCTGTATCCCTCATGGCGCGCGGCGCGTCTCGATCCAGCGGAGGCGTTGCGATATGAATGAGCTCAATGGCGACACTATCGCTAGTGGCCAGCCAGTACTGACGCTGCAGGGGATCGAGAGATCTTTCCGCCAGGGCCGTCAGACCTTGGAAATCCTGAAGGGCGTCAGCCTGACGATCCGTGCCGGAGAGATCGTCGCTCTGGTCGGGCCTTCAGGCGCTGGCAAGTCGACGCTGCTGCATATTGCTGGACTTCTGGAAAGTCCCGATGCCGGCAGAATCACGATTTGCGACGAGGTCTGTGTAGACTTGGTCGATGACGAGCGGACGTCGGTGCGCCGACGGCATCTGGGTTTCGTGTATCAGTACCATCACCTGTTACCGGAGTTCACGGCGTTGGAAAACATCGTGATTCCCCAAATCATTGCCGGACACTGCAAAGGCGACGCGCGCGACCGGGCGCGCGAAATCCTCGCCTGGCTGGGTTTGGCGGAACGCGAAACGCATCGTCCCGCTCGGCTTTCCGGCGGTGAACAACAGCGCGTCGCAATCGGTCGAGCAATAGCTACAGGGCCCGACCTCCTATTGGCGGATGAGCCCACAGGAAATTTGGATCCCCACACGGCGGACGAGGTGTTCGACCTACTTCTCCGTCTTGCCCGCGGCGCCAACCTGGCGGCGGTCATCGCCACCCACAACCCGGGACTGGCGTCACGCATGGACCGGATCGCGCGGTTGGAAGACGGGTACCTGGTCGAGACCTGAGCGGGTCCCTCAGGAAAAATTGGAGCGGGCGGTGAAAAAACGAGGCTACGAAAAGGCGTATTATCCAGCATCCAACTCGACGGGTTGGCCGTGTGGCGTCGCCAAGTAGGCACGCCGCCAAGTTTCCATTCGCTCGTCGATGGCAGGCGTGGTTTCCAGACCCATGCCAACCACCAACGCTTCCAGCGCCCGGAACCAATGATGGTAATAGGTGTCGCCCAGGTCCGCCTCGCCCCGGTCCTTGGCAGCGGTGATTTCGGTGCTCAGTGCCTCCGTCCATTCGGGCCAGGTAAAATAATCGGCGGCATGTAGATGTACGGTCATGGCGAAGACCTGGGCTTCCCATGGTTCACGGAAGACCGGGCCGTCGTCATCACGAGGCTGGAGAGGCAAGGGCGCCTTGGGATCTTCAACCGGCGATGGGACCATGCCTTAAACAGGCTCCAAATGAGGTTCCCAGAGGTCCACATAGACCGGGCCACCGGCAGCCTCCTCGCCCCAAAGCTCATCAGCCTCAAACCGAACGGCATAGAGGTGAACGCCTTCGTGGCGCCCATGCGCGTTGGCATCCGCAAAGACATGGACGCCGTGACCGAATTCGATAGTGCCCGTATGATTGCGGGTGTAGCGCGGCGCGCGAGTGTGGGTGAGGGGATTTTGATTGATGACACGAACCTTGTCGCCGACTGAAAAGCTGGGCTTAAGGTCTGATTGAATGCGGGTCGGGCCGCCGCTAGCGAGAATTTTACGGGTCGCATCCACGTCCGGTACGCGATAACCCTCGGCTTTACCTTCGGCAACTCCAGTAAGCAATTCCTCCGCTGTGACCAGACCTTTCTCTACCAACAGTGTTTCCAACCCAGCGAGCCAGTTCTCATAGTAGGTATTTGAAAGATAATCCACCGGGTGTTGGCGTTCTCGGGCATAACGGCCCTCGTCGATATTCCACTGGCCAAGCATGCCACAGGTTAAGGTCAGCGCGAAGGTGCGGCGTTCCCAGTCTTCGTGGAACACGGGCTCTTGCGCTTCCGGTTCGGGATTGATTGGCCCAAGTCCATGCTGGCCGCCCAGGTCATGGGGCCCGTTCACAAGTCAGTCTCCGGCGATTTAGCTTCCTCAACTCCGATCATGGAATTGCGGGTGACCAGGGCTCGGAGTTGGTCCTCACTCCACCCTTCGGTCCCGGCCGGCCGTTCGGGAATGACCAAGTACCGCATTTCGGAAGTTGAATCCCAAACCCGGATTTCCTTGTCGTCGGCTATGGTGGTGCCAAACTCGGCCAGCGCGCCGCGGGGATCCTGGACGACCTTCGATCGGAAGGGGGCCGATTTGTACCAAACCGGCGGCAGGCCCAGCACGGTCCACGGATAACAAGAACACAGCGTGCAGACGACCACGTTGTGGACGTCAGGCGTGTTCTCGACGGCCATGATGTGCTCACCCTGTCGGCCCTTGTAGCCGAATTCCTGGTCAATAACGGTAGAGCAGTCTTCCTTGATGACGGCCATGAATTTCGGATTGACCCAGGCACGGGCCACCACCTTGGCGCCGTTCTTGGGGCCAATCTTGTGCTCGTAGGTTTCAATCACCACGTCGAGGGCAGCAGTATCCACCAGTCCTTTCTCCACCAACAGGCTTTCAAGGGCCTTCACTCGGAGCGTCAGGTCATCAGGAGGGTCGGTATGATCATGGCCATCATGGGGCATGGCGGTCTCCGATTCGGAAGAATTTTTGTACGATGAAAGCATGACACAAGGGTTGGTCGGGCGGCAACAGCCAAGGCGATGCCATCAGGTAAAAGAGTTTTTACAAGCTTTATCACCGAGTTATCCTCGCTCATTGCCGCAATTGTGGAAAGTGCTGTCAATCGAAGGTTTCAAAGACTTAAATGGTATGAAATCCTTCTCCCCATGACACATGCAGATTTCGTCCACCTCCGGGTCCATTCAGCCTATTCGCTGTCCGAAGGCGCGATCCATGTCAAAGATCTCGCCGCATTGTGTCGCGAAATGTCTATGCCGGCGGTCGCAGTCACAGACACTAACAATTTGTTCGGCGCGCTGGAGTTCTCCGAGACTGCAGCGAAGTCCGGTATACAGCCCATCATCGGTTGCCAGTTGCGGGTCCAATCAATCGCGGATGGAGCGCCGACCAGTCGGCCCGGCGACGGGCCTAAGATCTCTGGCGACATGGTGTTCCTGGCGAAAGACGACGCCGGTTACCGTAATCTTCTCAAGCTCCTGGCATACGCCTATTTGGAAACCGATCACGCCGACGAACCGCACATTACCCTCGACGTCATGGCGACCTACGCCGACGGTTTGATCACTCTAACGGGTGGGGCCCTTGGGCCGCTGGGCAAGATCCTGGCCGCGGGTCAGATGCCCTTGGCGGAGAGCTTCCTGGATTCTCTACAAGCGGCCTTTGGCGACCGGCTCTATATGGAGGTTCAGCGCCACGGTACGACTGAGGAACGGGCCACGGAAGAGATGTTTTTAGAGCAGGCCTACGCCCGCGACATTCCGTTGGTCGCCACCAATGAGGCCTATTTCTCCAAGCGGGATATGTACGAGGCCCATGATGCTCTCTTGTGCATAGCTGACGGTGCCTATGTCTCTCAACGTGACCGGCTCAACAAGACGCCGGAGCACTACCTAAAAACCGCGCAGGAAATGCGCGTTCTGTTTGCCGACTTGCCGGAAGCCGTAGACAACACGCTTGTAATTGCGCAACGTTGCGCCTTCATGGTCGAACACAGAGATCCGATCCTGCCGCCCTACAATTGTGACGAAGGGCGGACCGAAGAGGATGAACTGCGGGCGCAATCTGTTGAAGGCCTCAACGAGCGCCTGGAACAACAAGTCTATCAGGAAGGCATGGATGAGGCCGCGCGAACGAAAGCAGCAGTTCCCTACCGTGAGCGGCTGAATTACGAACTCGGTGTCATCAACCAGATGGGATTTCCAGGATACTTTCTGATCGTCGCGGATTTCATCCAGTGGGCAAAGGATCGCAACATCCCTGTAGGACCCGGCCGCGGGTCGGGCGCCGGGTCGGTGGTGGCTTGGGGATTGAAAATCACCGACCTAGACCCCTTGCGGTTCGGGCTTTTGTTTGAGCGCTTCTTGAACCCGGAACGTGTATCTATGCCAGACTTCGACATAGACTTCTGCCAGGACCGCCGCGACGAGGTGATCCGCTATGTACAAGGGAAATACGGCCGTGATCACGTCGCCCAGATCATCACATTTGGTAAGCTGCAGGCCCGCGCGGTGCTGCGAGATGTCGGGCGGGTCCTTGAGATGCCTTACGGGTATATCGACAAAATCTGCAAAATGGTTCCAAACAATCCGGCCAATCCGGTCAGCCTGCCAGAAGCCATCGCGAGTGAACCGCAACTTCGCGAACTAATCAATGAAGACCCGGACGTGCGCCGCCTCACGGACATGGCGAAGCAACTGGAAGGTCTGTACCGGCATGCGTCCACCCACGCCGCTGGCGTTGTCATCGGCGACCGGCCGCTGGATAAGTTGATTCCGCTGTATCGGGATCCACGCTCCGACATGCTGGTCACTGGATTCAACATGAAGTCCGTGGAATCCGCTGGCTTGGTAAAATTTGACTTCCTGGGCCTGAAAACGCTAACCGTCCTAGTGACGGCTGAGAAGCTGGTGCGTGAGAAGGGAGGCAACATTGACCTCGCCAAGCTGCCCTTGGACAACCGGGCGACCTTCGACATGATCAGCCGCGGCGAAACGGCCGGCGTGTTCCAGTTGGAAAGCTCTGGCATGGTCGATGTCCTTAAGGGCATGCAGCCCGACACCTTTGAGGACATCATCGCTGTCGTGGCGCTTTATCGCCCCGGTCCCATGGACAACATCCCAAGCTACATCCGCCGCAAGCACGGTAAGGAAAAGATCGACTACCTCTATCCGAATCTGGAGCCGATCCTGAAGGAGACCTTTGGGATCATGATCTATCAGGAACAGGTGATGCAGATCGCCCAGGAACTGTCGGGTTATACGCTGGGCGGCGCAGACCTCTTACGTCGCGCCATGGGTAAAAAAATACAGGCAGAGATGGACCAGCAGCGCCAGATCTTCATCAAAGGCGCGGTGGAGAAGGGGGTGCCAGAGAAAAGGGCCTCCGACATTTTCGAACAGGTTGACAAATTCGCCGGCTATGGCTTCAACAAGTCCCACGCCGCCGCCTACGCCCTGGTGGCCTATCAGACTGCATATATGAAGGCCAACCACCCGGCAGAGTTCATGGCCGCGTCCATGACCTTGGAAATCAACAACACGGAAAAGCTCAATTTCCTCCGCCAGGAACTACAACGAATGAAAATCGCGGTATTGCCGCCGGACGTCAATGCCTCTGACTCGGTGTTCACCTTGGAAAGCAAAGGTAAGGAGCCGGCCATCCGGTACGCCCTGGCAGCCGTCAAAAACGTGGGCAGCGTAGCCATGGCAACCATCGTTGCAGAGCGTGAAGCGAACGGGCCATATGCCGATCTTTCCGATTTTTTCAGCCGCCTGGATACCCATAGCATCAACAGACGCCAGCTTGAGAACCTGACCCGCGCCGGCGGCTTAGATTGCCTAGACCAAAACCGTCAAAAGGTGTTTACGGGCATCGAAACTCTCATGCGCCATGCCGTGGCCGCCCAGAACGACCGTGACAGCAATCAAATTGGTTTGTTTGCCGATGGCCCGGAAACCACTATGGCCGTCAGCATCCCCGATATGCCCGATTGGCCGATCATGGAGCGCCTCAATGAAGAATTTGAGGCGCTCGGATGCTATCTGTCTGGGCATCCGCTCGACACCTTCTGCAGCCACCTCAAGCAGTTGGGTGTGGAAACGGTTGTGCAGGCCATGACTCGTAAGGAAGCCGCACCGGTCAACCTTGCCGGCACGGTGGTCGCCAAGAAGGAGCGCAACTCGGCCAAGGGCAACCGGTACGCCTTTGTCGGCCTGTCGGACCCCTCTGGCGCCTTTGAGGTAACCGTCTTCTCCGAGGCTTTGACGGCAGCGCGGGAGTTTTTGGAAGTAGGCCGATCCGTGTTTATCAAAGCCACCGTGCAACCAGACGACGGAGGTGTCCGTTTCCTGGCCAATGAGTTCCTTCCTTTGGAGGCTGCGGCGGCCCGCGCGGTGGAACATCTACGGATTTGCATTGCCTCTGACGACGCCGTCCCCGCCATTCGGGATATTCTGGCTGCAGAAAAGATCGGTCATGGTCGGGTCAGGATTCACGCGCAGCCCACAGATTGCCATTGGGAAGCAGATCTGGAGTTGGATCAGGGCTTCAATCTATCGCCTGATGCGCACCTGGCTTTGCGCAACCTGCCAGACGTTATCCGTGTCGAGACCTTCGACATGCTATAACTGTCGAAAATCGGTTCTGTTTTCCTTGCATTGACGGCAGCAAACGCGTACCTAACGCTAAATTTCACACGTGGGCTTGCGGCCCCGGCGCAAATTCGCCGAAGGTCGCTCCGGTGTTCGGACTAACGGACAGTGCCTGCGGAGGTTTAACCGGAAAAGGACCACGACCATGGCACTACCCGAATTCTCCATGCGCCAGTTGCTGGAAGCCGGCGTTCACTTTGGCCATAACACTCGTCGCTGGAACCCTAAGATGGAACAGTACATCTTTGGGGTCCGAAACGGCATTCACATAATCGACCTGCAGCAAACCGTGCCTCTGTTGCACCGAGCCATGACGGCCATTCGCGACACGGTCAAGGGCGGCGGCCGAGTATTGTTCGTCGGCACCAAGCGCCAAGCGGCGACGCAGATTTCTGAAGCGGCGTCTAGATGCGGACAGTACTACGTCAATCACCGTTGGCTGGGCGGCATGATGACCAACTGGCAAACCATCTCTAATTCCATCAAACGCTTGCGCACCCTGGATGATCAACTCGCCGGCGAGACGGAGGGTCTCACGAAGAAGGAGACCCTTGGCCTGACACGCGAGCGCGATAAATTAGATCGCGCGCTGGGTGGCATCAAGGAAATGGGAGGGCTACCAGATATCTTGTTCGTCATCGATACCAACAAGGAATCCATCGCCATCGCGGAAGCCAACAAACTGGGCATTCCGGTCATTGGAGTGATTGACTCCAACTCCAGTCCCGAGGGCATTGATTTTCCGATCCCTGGTAACGACGACGCCATTCGCGCCATCAGCCTCTATTGCGACCTGATTGTCGGATGCGTGTTCGACGGCCTGCAGGCGGAGATCAAAACGACCGGTGGCGATATCGGCGAGGCAGATGACGTGCCGCAGGAGGACCTACCCGAGACGAGCACTGACACGGAAACGCCGGCAACCGAAGAAACGTCAGCGGCGGCCAAATCGGCAACTTCGACTGAGGACGCCGAGAAGGCGCCTGCGGCATAATTTCGTCGAACAGACACGAACAATTATTTGAATGACCGAGGATTAGGAATGGCACAAATTACAGCCGCTCTCGTCAAGGAACTGCGTGAGAAAACCGGCGCGGGCATGATGGATTGCAAAACCGCGTTGACCGAGAATGACGGCGACCTAGAGGCAGCAGTCGACTGGCTGCGCAAGAAGGGCCTCTCGGCAGCGGAGAAGAAGGCCGGACGGGCCGCGGCCGAAGGCCTCGTGGGTATGGCCGTTGACGGCAAGAACGGTGCTCTGGTCGAGGTGAATGCGGAGACTGACTTCGTCGCGCGCAACGAGATCTTTCAGGATTTCGTAGGCAAGGTGACACGGCTTGCGCTTGCGCACGGCGATGACGAGGCTGGATTGAAAGCGGCATCGGTGGACGGCGGTGCGTCGGTCGAAGACAGCGTCGTCGACTTGGTCGCAACAATCGGCGAAAATATCGGTTTTCGTCGCTCGACTGGGCTTTCAGTCGAGAATGGCGCCGTGGCCGGCTACGTCCACAATCAGGTGGCGCCGGGGCTCGGCAAAATTGGCGTGCTCGTCGCGCTGGAATCGACCGGCGATGCGGCGAAGCTCAACGAGCTCGGCCGCCACCTGGCGATGCACGTCGCGGCGGCCCAGCCGCAGTTCCTCGATGTCGCCTCCGTCGATGCTGGCGTTCTTGAGCGGGAGCGTGAGGTGCTGTCGGAGCAGGCGCGTGTGTCGGGCAAGCCCGAGGAGATCGTCGAGAAAATGGTGGAAGGCCGCCTGCGCAAGTTCTACNNCATGATGGATTGCAAGAAAGCGCTGGCAGAGACGGATGCCAATCTTGAGGCCGCAGTCGACTGGCTACGGACCAAAGGCCTTGCCGCCGCCGCAAAGAAGGCTGGCCGGGCCGCCTCCGAAGGCTTGGTCGGCGTTGCCATCGACGGCAACAACGGCGCCATGGTGGAAATCAATGCGGAAACAGACTTCGTCGCCCGCAATGAAACCTTCCAGGAATTCGTCGGAAAGGTCGCCCAAGTGGCCCTCAGCTCTGGCGGCGACGTCGACGCCCTCAATGCCGCGGATATTCCGGGGGGTGAGCGCAATGTTGGCGATGAATTAACCCACCTGATTGCCACCATCGGCGAAAACATAACCTTGCGCCGTGCCGCCAACGTGTTCGTGTCAAACGGTGCCCTGGCCAGCTATGTTCACAGCGCAATTGTGCCGGGCATGGGTAAAATTGGCGTCCTGGTCGGTCTGGAATCCAAAGGGGACGCTGATAAGCTTGCCGAATTAGGTAAACAGATAGCCATGCACATCGCCGCCGCCAAGCCACTGTCTGTGTCCCAGGACGACCTGAATCAGGCCGAAG
>DFRF01000196.1:0-2277 GCA_002378125.1 Rhodospirillaceae bacterium UBA3470
TTCCATCTTTCTCGTCCGCCTACCGATGGATACGCGAACAGATCATCGATCTGCTCGCGGCTGGCCCCTAATCTCTTGATGACGCGCTATGAGCTTAGCGAACCGTCAATCTACCGCCACGCTGGCATCCAGGAGCGCTTTGGTCAACTCGGCTAGACGGAACGACTTGCTTATAACAATGACTAGGTTGAAGTCCTCTTCGGGGCTAAAGATCGATCCCACATTTAATGTCATCTCTTCCATATCTGGGGCTATGCGTATCGGCGCATTCATGTTTTGGCCCTATAGCATGCGGATGGAGTCGATGCCCGCAATCAACATTACCGGCTCCTGATCGGCGATGGATCCAAGTGCTGGGTCAATTCGATGCAGTCGACCTTGTGCATACAGATGTTCGTAAAAATCACGTCGAATAGTTCACACTCGTTCTGGAGAACGATGGGATTAATGCTGTCCGTGTCCCAAACACGTTGATGCCAGTGGCGATCCAGCGGCTAATTGCAAATGGCAATTAACTGAGATGTCTGCGAACAAAGACTTCATCTGCTGCCTTGGAAACGGCTAAATAGGATTTATGTGGACATCTCATGATATAAGCGTTGAAGAAAACTAAGCATTTTGAGAAAGAGCGTATGCCATGAACCAGTCCGACAGCACTTTGCCACCGGCAACCCGCAGGGAAGTAGAAGAAAGATTGAAAAGTCTTCGCGCCGCCCGCGGATATCTGCTGCCCCACCATGGTCTTCTAGCGGTGGCGACACCAGACTTACTTGACGCCTATGACGCCACCTATTCGACGCTGACTTTGGAAAGAAATCATCTTGGCGAGCAGACCAAAGAGTTTGTATGGCTCACCATTCTGGGGGCGACACGCGTTTCCGTCGGTACTCACCATATCCGACGCTGGCGTGATAGTGGCGGATCGGATGCGAAGTTTGAAGCCGCACTGAAACTAGCGGCTTATGCGCAGGGTGTCTCGGTCTTCCCGTTCATCCAAAAACATTGGTCGGCGCACTTGCCCGGACGCGACACCGTTCAGATATATCGCGATGGTATAAATGGAGTTGTCGGAGATATGGGCATTCCGACCTCTTGGCTCGAACTTGCATTGGCGTCCACACACGCATGCCTTCAACAGTGGTGGGCATTTGAAATTCATGTTGCAGGGGCATACAGCGCCGGTGCCTCGGAAGGGGAGTTGGCCGAAGCGTTGACTTTTGCAATGTTTCATGGCGGCGCGCCCTGCTTCGTCAATGCCTGCGATAAATGGCGGCGTTTGATTTTGGCCGGCGATGTGCCAGCAACGGAGCCGTATCGGGCGTGGGCGGAAATGCCGGGTCAGGGCGGCTATGACGAAGCGGTCGGACTTACGGTCCAATCCGGTTAAGTCTCAAGATTGCTCTGGCTCGCCGAACCTTGAGCTGAATGAACGTAATCGAGAACCAATTCCAGGAACTGCGTTGCTTCGTGACTTAGCGGGCCGCTCGAAGGCGCATAAATGCCATACGCGTGCATGAGTTTCTGGCGGACCGAAACAACTCTAATTCCCGGGCCTCGCACTAAACTCGATATGAACGGATCGAGGAAGGCGCACCCCACACCTGATCGGACCAACTGGGCCGCGGTGACGATCGAACTGGTTTCACAGATATAAGTGACCTCGACGCCGGTTTCGGCCAGCATCGTTTCAATACCTTCTTGGTAGGTAGCGAAAGGATCCAACGAGATGAACGGTAAGCCTTCGAGCGAACCCAGATCGATGGGGGCATCGTCCTCCGGAAGACTGCCCACAGGTCCCGCGAGGTATAGTTCGAAGTCAATTTTCTCTATCAGGCGAAACCGTGGCAAAGGAATTGGCATCGGTGCCAGCACGAGGTCGAAATCTTCTTCTGGCGCCGAGTCGGAAATCTCTCTCAAGCTACGCATGATCACACGCGGCGGGAGCCCGGGCCACTGGGCCACATATTGCGCGATGGCCGGCGGCAACAGGCCATGGATGATAGAACTGGTAGCGACCACGTTCACTCGATTGAAAACGCCATCCGCAATTGCTCGGGCCGCTCGCGGCAAGTGATCGACAGAATCCATTGTTTGACGGACGTGACGGCGGAACGCGAACCCACGGCGGTTAAGAACAAGGCGGCCGCGTAGGCGATCGAATAGGGAAAATCCGATTTCGTCTTCCAATGTTGCGATCTGGCGACTAACGCCAGATTGCGTCATGTGGAGTTGCTCTGCCGTCGCCGTCACACTGCCGCTATCGGCGACAGTTAGGAA
>DFRF01000196.1:2657-8392 GCA_002378125.1 Rhodospirillaceae bacterium UBA3470
TATGATTTTATATAAATAGGTATCATGGGCAAGGGCGCGATAGCATAGGATGAATTGAGTGCGTTTTTCGAGATCCTCAACGCGCACGACATGTGGGAGGTATAAAATGATCCGTACGTTAAAAACAGCCGCTCTCGTCCTGACTGTGGCAATCCTGTTGCCGGGCTTGGCGAACGCGGCCGGCTATCCAAACAAGACCATCACCTTTATCTGCCCCTATTCCGCAGGCGGTGGCGGTGACACTTCATCACGGATGATTGCCAAGCTTGCCGGCGACATCATGGGTGTGAAGATCAATGTTGAAAACAAAACTGGCGGTGGCGCGACTATTGGCATCGGCGCGGTTTCGAAAGCCAAACCTGATGGTTATACAGTAGGCTTCGTATCGACCAGCCCTATTACAATTCGCCCGCACATGATGAAGGCACCGTACCATCCACTGAACGACCTGACTTATATTAGCCAGTTCGTCGCTAGCAACCAGCCGTTAGTGGTCAAAGCCGATAGCCCGTTTAAGTCGTTGCAAGACGTTATTTCTTACGCGAAGGCTAATCCTGGCAAATTAAAGTGGTCGACCTCCGTTCAACGTGGCGGGCCGCATGTCGCTGTAGAAGCCATGTTCAAGGCGGACGGCGCAAAGGCCACTTTCGTGCCGTTCAAAGGCGGTTCCAAAGTTCTCGCGGCATTGCTCGGCGGAACTATTGACGTTGCTATGATTTCCGAGGGAAACAAGGCAACGTTGGACGGACAAACCCGAATTTTAGCCGAAGGGACACCCATGAAGAACCCGGTCACGCCAGGTGCGCCGATCCTTACGGATGCTGGCTATCCGATCGCGCCGGCGATCTTCTTCGGTATCGCCGGACCAGCCGGTCTGCCGAAAGAAGTTTTGGATAAATGGGATGAAGTGATGGCCAAGGTTGTCAAATCTGAGGAATTTAAGGCGCTTGCCGCCGCGCGGAAGTGGACATTGGATTTTGCAGGCCACGCTGAATTTACGAAAACGGTCAAGCGGGACTATATGGCGGCTAAGACGACCATCGCCGACATCGGCATGAAATAGTCCGGACCTGCGGACCGATCACAAGGGGCGCTGGCGAGGCCGGCGCCCCAGGTTCGGCTTATACTCGTCAAGATGGCTGACTATGGATACCACAGGGTATACCAAAGTCCTTAGGCTGCGCGGATTATGGGTGACACAGAAAATCGTGCCGAATTGTGCCAAATTGCGATCTTGCTGGTCGTCGTCTCCGGCTTCTATTTCCTGCTGATACCAACGGGAATTATTGATCCGGAGGGCATGAGCCTCGACCAGGGACTGCCGCCGAGTTTCTCGGCGCGTCTTGTTGCCGCGTTGGCAGCCGGCTTGATGCTGGCCCGATGCGGACAACTTGTCTTATTTGGTCGATCAGAAGCGACAAATATGGCCGGCCGTGCCGATGAAGTCTCGGGGATTGCCGGAGATGCAGCCGTTAGAACAGATGGACCGCCAGTTCGTGGAATTCTGAGCATGGGGGCCGGGCTGATCTTTGCCTACGCCATGGTCCCTATGATCGGTTTCTTCCCGGCTGCAATCCTGTTGCTTGTCGTGTTGCTAAAGGTGTTGGGAGAAACGCGCCCGCTCTTTCTTGTTTTACCCCCAATAGTCGTGACAACGATGGTTTGGGCTTTGTTTGAAAAATTGCTTTCAATCCGTCTTCCCGACGGATCCTTATTCGCCGGGTGATAGGCCAATGGATTTAATTCTCGAGGGCCTGTCCTTATCTTTGACGCTGGAGAGCTTACTGGCGATTTCCATCGGTGTCGCGGCCGGACAAATTCTTGGCGCCATCCCTGGATTAACGGCATCCATGGCCGTTGCCCTATTGATCCCATATTCCTTCTATTTCAGCCCTTGGATCGGCATTCCGATGCTCCTCGGAATGTTTAAAGGGTCTTTTTTTGGCGCCAGCACCACGGCCATCCTAATTCGCACCCCCGGCACCCCGGCCGCCGCTGCGACGGTGCTTGATGGCTATCCCTTGGCGCAAAAAGGCAAAGGCGCGAAGGCGATGAAAATGGCGCTGTATTCTTCCGTATTCGGCGACACTTTTAGTGACATCTGCCTGATCTTCTTCGCCAGTCTGTTAGCGCTGGTGGCGTTAAGCTTCGGCCCGGCGGAGTATACGGTGCTGATTGTTTTGGCGCTTGGCTCGCTAGGCATGTTGTCGAGCCGTCCAGCATGGAAAGGTGTCGTTGCTATGCTGATGGGTGTCACCATTGGCATGATCGGTCTCGATCCCATCACAGCGACGGAACGGTTGACGTTCGGCAATCCGGAATTGGAGGAAGGGATAGGTCTTATTCCCATGTTGATCGGGTTCCTAGCTGTGTCGGAAGTATTCCGTCAAATGGATGATTCGACCGATGAACTATCTGGGCGCGCCATTAATTTTTCGTCCAAGCGCGAGGACAACCGCGTCTCCTGGCCCGAGTTCAGAGGATGCATACCCGTGCTGTTTCGATCTTCAATGTTGGGGACAATCATCGGCGCCATGCCGGGGCTCGGTGCCACGGTTGCTGCGTTCATCGCCTATGGTGAAGCCCGACGCACATCGAAGAAACCGGAGGAATTCGGCAAGGGTTCGCTGGAGGGTATCGCGGCACCAGAGGCCGCCAACAATGCGGTATCAGGCTCCAATTTGATTCCGTTGCTGGCCTTCGGCATTCCCGGCGATATTGCAGCGGCTTTGATTCTCGGCGCCTTTATGATTCAGGGGATTAATGTTGGCCCCTTAGCATTTTCGCAAAACCCAGTTCCGTTATATGCCATCTATGGCGCTCTGATCCTTGCTAACCTAGTGAACCTGGCGCTGGGCTTCGGTCTGGTGCGTGTTTCCAGATTTGTGTTCAAAGTGCCGCGCCGAATGCTTCTGGCCAGCGTTCTCATCATCGCCTCAGCTGGCAGCTATGCGCTGCGCGGATCAATATTCGACATCCAGTTGGTTTTTATATTTGGGGTCCTTGGCTTCATTATGATGCGCTACGGGTTTCCAACGGTACCGCTGCTGATCGGGTTCATATTGATGCCGCTTTTGGAGGAAAACCTGCGAACCGTATTGTTACTGGCTTCCACCTACGACGAAGGCATCCTGTTCGTCTTCAAACGCCCGGCCTTCCTCGCCATGACGGCACTGCTCATTTCAATCGCGAGCTATATCGGTTGGCGGCGCAGGAGACATCGCCGCGCCGAGTTACCGACAACTGATTCCTAATTCTGGAAAATCTAGTATGGCCAATTCATCACAAAGACCTGACCGACCGTCCTTCGCAATCATCAATGGCGAGACCATACCGTTCGAAGATGCGAAAATCTCGATAATGGCGCCTGGGCTCACTTTTGCCGTAACCGTTTTTGAAGGTTTAAGGGGATACTGGCGTAGGGACAAAAACCAGCTTTACGTTTTTCGCATGGAGGATCATCTAAAGCGACAAGAATTCTCCATGAAACTCATCGAGCTTGATGATCCACCTTCTGCTGAAGACACCGCAAAGCACATTATCGATGTCTTGCGCGCCAACAAAATGCGCGAGGACTGCTATATTCGTACGCAGGCCTATGTCGATGACTGGGGCGATATGATCGCGACAGGCCCTGTCAGCAGTTCCGTAATTTGCCGAGCTCGGGCAAGGGTTGACGCCTTTCAGACAGGCAAGGATTTCGTGGTCGTTAGTTGGCGACGGAACGCGGATGACGCGAGCCCGCCGCGCATCAAAGTCAGCGCCAACTACTTGAACAGTCGACTGGCAGGATTGGAAGCCAAACGATCCGATGCTAGTGCCATTATTCTTAACCGCGACGGTACGGTGAGCGAAGGGCCAGGCGGTTGCCTTTTCCTGTGCCGGGACGGGAAGCTCATCACGCCGACCATTAACGACGGGATTCTGGAGAGCATCACGCGTGACACGTTGCTGACATTGGCCGCTGATGTTGGGGTGGAGGTTCAGGAACGCCGCATTGGCCGAACAGAACTGCATCTGGCAACAGAAGGATTCTACTGCGGCACAGGCCAGGAAATGACGCCTATCAATTCAATCGATGGAAAGCCCCTAGGCGATGGAAAGCCGGGCCCTATCACAAGAATGCTACAAGCTGCCTATGACGATCTTGTTCGTGGTCGCAACGAAAAATACCTGCATTGGTTAACACCGGCTTTGCCGGCCAAGGCGGGAGAGGGATAAGGGATGACCTTAGAAAAAGTGGACCCTGTCCGTCTAGGCCTGATCTGGCGTCGGATGGACGGCATCGTCGATCAGGTTGCAGAGACTTTTGTCCGCGCAGCGTTCTCCGTCGTCGTGCGCGACAATTACGATATGGCCTTCAGCCTGTTCGATGAGCTCGGGCGGCAATTGACGCAGTCGAAGCGGAGCATACCCAGTTTCATGGGAACGCTCCCGCGCACTTTGCAAGCTGTCCTGGAAAAACACCCGGCCAATACGCTCGCACCTGGCGACACAATCATTACCAACGATTCGTGGATCGGTACCGGGCATTTGAACGATATCTCTATGATTCACCCAATCTTTCGGTCTGGCACTTTGATCGCTTTTGCGGCAAGCACGGCCCATACGGTTGATATCGGGGGCGCGCCATCACCGTCCGCTCGTGACCGTTATGAAGAAGGCTTAACCATTCCCATTTGTAAAATTGTGGAAGCTGGGACTGAGAGCCCCGTCGTTCTGTCCTTTCTGGAAGAGAACTTGCGTCAACCGACCGAGACCTTGGGTGACATACGGGCCCAGTTCGCCGCCTATCGGGATTGCGCGCGGATGCTCAATCGGTTGTTTGACGAAGAAGAAATCGACGGTCTTGCCGTGGTCGCGGATGAAATCATCAAGCGCTCCCAACTCAGCATGGAGGCGGCAATTGAAGCCTTGCCCGACGGCACCTATACCGACGGGTTCGATATTGACGGCGTTGACCAGCCGCTGCGCGTTGAATGCATCGTGACCATCAGCGGCAATACCATATCCATTGATTTCACCGGGACCTCGGACCAGGTCCTGTGGCCGATTAATAGTGTGCTCAACTATACGCAGGCCTACGCCTGTTATGCGGTCAAATGCCTGCTTGATCCGAACGCCCCCAACAACGCTGGCACACTGGCGCCCATTTCGGTTTCAGCGCCTGAAGGTTGCCTTTTGAATGCGACACCGCCAGCGCCCGTGTGGGGCCGGCATTTATCTGGCCACTACGTTCCCCCAGCCATCTTCGGAGCATTGGCGGAGGTCTTGCCCGACAAGATTTGCGCAGAATCGGGATCACCTCTGTGGAATGTCTATTTCAGCGGCAAGAAACCCAATGGTGACGGCAACTTCGTCAAAATGTTTTTTATGAATGGCGGTCATGGTGCACGGTCTCATGGGGATGGCCCGGGATGTCTGAGCTTTCCCAGTAACGTCTCAAATCAACCTATCGAGGCCTTTGAGCATCAGGCTCCGCTGCTCGTTACCGAAAAGGCGCTCGTGCCGGATACCGGTGGTGCCGGCAAGTATCGTGGCGGAAACGCCCAACGGATCGGTTTCATATCACGCTCAGATCAACCCGTGACCATGACCATCCGCCATGAGCGAGTGGGATTTCCGCCCCGCGGTCTGCTTGGCGGGGAGGTAGGAAGTGTAGGGATTGATATGGTGAATGGGCGGAAGATCCCTGCGAAGTCACGAACCGAATTGAAACCCGGAGATGAAGTTAG
>DFRF01000087.1 GCA_002378125.1 Rhodospirillaceae bacterium UBA3470
GATATGATCAGCGCGCACACGCGCGATTGATACAACCATTTTAGAAGCAGATAGCGCTTAATTGAGAGCTATAGGTTACTATGCCTTGACGAAAATCGATTGCGATAGGCACAATCAGTTTCTTAAAATTGTATCAAATTTGTATCAATTAGCCTTTTACGATAGTTATATAATATCTATAAGATATTGATTAAATTGTTAAATTGCGGGTGTAGTTCAATGGTAGAACGAAAGCTTCCCAAGCTTTAAACGGGGGTTCGATTCCCCTCACCCGCTCCAGGCGCCGGCCGGGTGTCGGGACGCGGGTCACCGAGACAGGCACGATGGCCAAGGACATAAGCACCGAGAACAGGGCAAACCCGGTTTCGTCTAGCCAGTTAAGCAGAAACTGGGTCAGTCCCAAAAAAAGTACAACGTAATCTGATAGAAAGAGAAAACCCGTCCATGTGTGTCATTGGCGGAGCGCGCGTTTAGCCAGCTTTCCGAACACATAAACATCCCGACGGCACAGAGCCAGACGATAAATCGTAACGCCGCCCATACCCAGGGTTCGGATAGGAACGCGTGCGCTAAAATTGCCGCGGAAATGGTCAACCCAAAAGCCTGAAAGGCACGGATTTAAATGACGTTGGCGACCATCTTATGGCAGAACGTAGTGTCGGCAACGATCCACACCTAGTACTGAGCCGTCATCCCACCGATGATCCAGACAGGTGCACCAGCCTCGCCCACGTGCACGCTCAATGTCGTTGCCAAGGCGCCGTTACCTAACATCAAGAACGCCGAGCCAGCGAGAAGCGACTACACCGAGGACAAGGTCTGGGATATGGACATTGCGAATCTAAATATTCAGGCCCGCAATTTTGGCGGATAAGGAACTTCACTTATGGGATCGCCGCGCCAGTTCCTCAGAGATTTTTTTCGCGGTTGCTTGAAGGGGTTTTAGCATGGTCCGTACGGCTTGCTCGGGCGTTAGCGCCTTTTTGAGGTACAGCACATTGATGGACGCGAAAACTTCGCCGACGGCCATGATCGGCACGCCAACACTGGTCATCGTGTGGCGGTATTCGATCCGCGAATAGTCCGGGTGCATGACGGCATACCCGCGCTTACGAATGTCATCGAAGAACTTCTCGGCGGCGACCGGATCACGGGCGATATCGTTCCAGGGATCCGAGTTTTCGGCCTCCCGAGCCAATACGGCCTCGCGCTCCTCGATTGGACTAAAGGCCAAGTAGACCTGGCCGAGACTGGTTGCGAGGATGGGTGCCCGGTAACCTGGGTGCCGGTTCAACATCATCGGCCCAGCCTTCCGCGATGTCTCCACTAAGAGCATGGCGTCGGTATCGAAGATAGCCACATCCGAAGGCCATCCGATCTCGTCCTGGAATTCCTCCATGATCGGCGTAACGATAGCGCTGACCGCTCGATGGCGATCATAACCAACGCTGAGCAGCAACGCCTTGCCGGTCACCTCGTAGGTCCGCGTTTCTTCGTTCCGCACAGTCAAACCCGCGTGGGCCAGGGTCTCCAACATTCGGACAATGGTTGCCTTGTCGAGGCCCGTGTGGCGGTGGATTTCGCCCACCGTAGCGCGACCTTTAAGGCGATTCGTGGCCAATAATACGTCCAGTCCACGAAGGACCGCATTGACCGGTCTATATGATGTCATGGTACTCGTGTTCGCCGTCAGCTCCGCAGAGCAGACCACTTCAGTATCTGAAATATTGTTTCATTTAAAATACTCCCAGTAGGGGGCATATTGCAATGCCCTTTGCCAACGGCCTCGCCCAACAGCATCCGACACCATAAAATATCTCTTAAAGGATTGATATGATGGACTTTTCCCTCACCGAAGAACAGCGCACCTTGCAGGACACCGTGCGCCGGTTCGCAGAAGGCGAACTGATCGACGTGGCTCGCGAATGTGAGGAGAGAGATGAACCGCCGCCGCCGGAAATCCTCAAGAAATTCGCCAACATGGGCCTTTTGGGGGTCAACATTCCCGAAGATTTGGGCGGCGTCGGTATGTCCCACATGGACGCCGTTCTGGTTCTAGAAGAGGTAGGCCGTATATCCGCCGCCGTGGCCTTTCCGATCTTCGAAAGCTGTTTCGGTCCAATTCTTGCCATCGCCCATTTTGCGCCCGATGAGTTGCGTCGGCGCATCGTTCCGAAGGTTTGTTCGGGCGACATGATCGTCGCAGTTGCCATGTCCGAACCGAACGCCGGCACCGCATTGACCGATCTCACCACAAAGGCCGAAGTGAAGGGCGATAAAATTGTCATCAACGGCCAGAAACGTTGGTGTTCGGGCGCCGGACATTCCGACGGTTATGTCGTTTACTGCCGCTTCTCCGACGAACCGGGGGCAAAGGGTATCGGCGCAGTATTTTTGGAAAAAGGCGCCGGCGGCTTCAGTTTTGGCAAGCGCGAACAAAACATGGGCTTTCGCGGCATCCATCACGCGGATATGTATTTCGACAACGTGGAGTTACCCATCGAGAACATGGTCGTTCCCGCCGGGGGCTTCAGAAAACTCATGGAGGCCTTCGATTTGGAGCGTTGCGGCAACACCACCATGAGCCTCACCATCGCCCAATCGGCCTTCGATTACGTTCTCGACTACGTCCAGGAGCGAGAGCAGTTCGGCAAACCCATCGTCGATTTCCAGGCGGTGCAATTGCATTTGGCGGAAATGAAAATGAAACTGGATGCCTCGCGTCTTCTGCTTTACCGCGCCGTGATCAATGCCGAAGCAGGCTTGCCTTCGGTGGGTGA
Source organism: Rhodospirillaceae bacterium UBA3470 (assembly GCA_002378125.1). GTDB lineage: Bacteria > Pseudomonadota > Alphaproteobacteria > Rhodospirillales > Casp-alpha2 > UBA3470. Next base: position 2,781 of record DFRF01000087.1, read on the forward strand.
GAGTTCCATCGCCAAATGCTTTGCCAACGAGATAGTGCGTGAAGTCACGGGCAAGTGCATGCAGCTCATGGGCGGCTATGGCTATTCCAAGGAATACCCCATCGAACAAAAGATGCGCGATGGTTGGGCCTGGGGTATTGCCGGCGGCGCCATCGACATCCAAAAGACCAACATTACCGCGGCTTTGATCGGCCGCCGCTTTTCACAGCGGGGCTAAATCGATGGCTTCGTCTGCGACCCTTCCTCTCGACGACATTCGCGTCATCGACATGACGACGACGCTGGCGGGCCCCTACGGCAGCCAGATCCTCGGTGACTTTGGGGCCGACGTTATCAAGATCGAGGCGCCCGGTGGCGATGCGATTCGCAACGCAGGCCCCCAGCGCCATCAAGGCATGGCCGCCACGTTCATGGGCTGCAACCGTAATAAACGTAGCGCCGTTCTAGATCTGAAGACAGGGGCCGGGAAAGATGCGCTTTGGATGCTTCTGGACACCGCGCAGGTTTTCCTACACGCCATCCGCCCACAAAAGATGGCCGCGCTCGGTTTCGATGCGGCCTCCGTGATGCAACGCCGTCCAGACATCGTCTACGCAGCGTTGCACGGCTACCACGAACATGGACCCTACGGTGGGCGGCCCGCCTACGACGATGTGATTCAGGGCGAGGCTGCGATCACCGACACCTTCACGCTCCGTGACGGCAAACCAGCCATGGTACCGTCCTCCTTCGCGGACAAGAATACGGGACTGATCACCGCAAACGGCGTCCTGGCTGCCATCATCCAGAACTTACGCACGCAGGAAGGCGTCTATCTCGAGATCGGCATGTTTGAGGGGATCGTCGCCTACAACCTCGTCGAACATTTGTATGGCCGAATGTTCGTACCGGCGGAGGGAGACGCGGGCTACGCTCGAGTGGTATCTGAACACCGCCGCCCACACGCGACCCGCGACGGCCACCTCTGCATGCTGCCCTACACAGACCCACAGTGGCGAAAGTTCTGGGCTATGGCCGGGCGGCCAGAGTTGGCCGACGATCCGCGTTTCGTCACTATGCAGACTCGATCCAAGAATATCGATGCCCTCTACGAAACCGCCGCCGATTGCCTGAAGGCGAGAGGCTCGGCGGAATGGCTTGCACTCCTGGCAGAGGCGGAAATTCCCGCTGGGCCCGCGAACCGCCTGGATGACCTGTTCACGGACCCGCACCTCCAGGCCATCGGGTTCTTCCGCGAGCACAATCACCCAAGCGAGGGTGAGTTGATCGCCCCGGACACACCTTATCGGCTGAACGGGCAGTCACTCCCCGTACGTCAGCCGGCACCGCGCCTCGGTGAGCATACCCGTGAGATACTATCCGAAGCAGGATATGATGACGATGCGATCAACACGCTGATGGAGCAAAAATCATGAAAGTGATGCAAATTCAGAACGAATGGGGCCCCGAGCATATCAAACTAGCCAAACGTCCTGACCCGGAGCCGAGCCCGGGCGAGATCATCATCGACATGAAGGCGACCGCCATAAACCCTCGCGACCTAATCCTGACACAGCGCGGCTACGGCCGTCATTCTGGTGAGTTGCCGCTGATCCCGCTGGCCGACGGCGCTGGATATGTTTCCGCCGTAGGCGAAGGCTCCACCAAGTTCCAGGTCGGCGAAATGGTCTGTCCGATCTACAACCGAAACTGGTTGACAGGGACCTCGGACGCGGCGTACGCCGGCGGCTCCCACGGCGGCCCTCTCGATGGCACCCAGTGCGAAAAAATGCAGATCCCGGAAAGCGCCGTCGTTCGCGCTCCGTCCTACATGACGGCGAAGCAGGCGGCGACTTTGACCGTTGCCGCGCTGACGTCGTGGAACGCCGTGGTCGAACAGGGCCAAGCGAAGGCCGGGAACGTGATCCTTTTACAGGGTACCGGCGGCGTGTCCTTGTTCGCACTCCAGTTCGCAAAGATGGTGGGCGCCGAGGTGATCCTGACCTCGTCCAGCGACGAGAAACTCGCCCGTGCGAGAGAACTTGGCGCCGACCACCTGATCAATTATCGCCAAAACCCTGATTGGCACCGCACCGCCATCGAGATCACGAACGGGCGCGGCGTCGACCAAATAGTGGAGATCGGCGGCACGGGAACAATCGACCGCTCCATAAAAGCAGTCCGCCCATCTGGAACCTTGAGCCTCATCGGCGTCCTAGCGGGCGTCGCCGGCGAAGTTAACCTGGGGCGCGTCGTCACGCAGAACATCCGCTTGCAGGGCGTCACCGTTGGCAGCCGAGAGATGTTCGAAAACATGGTTCGAGCGCTGGAGATCAACCCCATCAACCCGGTCATCGATGACACCGCGACCTTCGCCTTTGAGGACGTGGGCCAAGCGCTTGCTGCGTTGCCGGACAACAAGCATTTTGGCAAAGTCGTCTGTGAATTCTGAGCACAGAATTAGTCCTCGTGCCCGCTTCTTTTTCGCACGATCACAATTCGCTAAACTGCCTGCTTATCAAACGCAAGATAGACAGGATTTCCCGGTTCATCGAACCCCTCACGGCCGCACAGATCGACATCATTCGAGGTTATACGGAAAGTCGTTCTAGCATCGCTATGCGCTGCTTCAAGAACCACGAATGTCGTCAAAATGCCATCGCGGCCTTCCTCCGCACCCAACCAGAAAAGACAGAGATCACCGTATTCATTTCACGGATCATTCTCCTGGCCCAGGATGTGGTAGACCCTGACCCCCGCGCGATTTCGACTGCGCGGCGGGGCGGAGCTAAACCGTGTACCATGGCATACTAACCGCGCTCAGCTATGAGCAGCGCACGGAACCGATTACGACACTGCGCGGCTATGCCGCCGAAATGGTCGAACTCGCAGGGATCTGATCACCCGCACTCCTACACCTCTCTCAATGTCAGGGTGGTACGGTTCCAGTGCCAGGCCAGAAAAATCTGATGTCGATGAGCGCTGCCGATCTTTGGCTATTGCCGGATGCCGGGCCATCGGGTCAAATCCGCACTTCGGTGCCGCTCGGTGACGAACAATCGCAAGAGGGACAAGGAGCACATGGCCCATGACGGTCGATGTCACGACAGACGTTCTGGTGATCGGGTCCGGCGCGGCAGGCATGTATGCCGCCGTGTCAGCCGCGCGCAACGGTGCCGACACGGTCCTCGTGGACAAAAGCCTGATCGGTCGGGGCGGCGCGACGATCATGGCGCAGATGACCGTGGCCGCCGCCGTCGGCGAACAAGAACCCGATCACTGGAGTCACCACCTACAGGACACCTTAGAATCTGGCCGAGGTCTGTGTAACGAGGAATTAGCAGCCATCCTATGTGAAGAAGCGCCCCTACGGATCCGCGAACTTGACGAATGGAAAATTGGCTGGGCCCGCGAAGAGGGCCACATGAAACAGGTAATGGCGCCCGGCCATGGCCGCGAGCGTTGCGTCTATGTGGACTTTCTAAATACGGGTCCGGCCGTTGCCCGAACGCTACGTACGCAGATTGGCCGGGCCGGCAATCTGCGACGGGCCAGTGAACTCACAATCACCAGTATCGTCGTGAACGGCGGCCAGGTAGCTGGCGCCGTCGGCTTGAACATGGAAACGGGTACCGCCGTGACCATTCAGGCCAAAGCCGTGGTACTTGCGGCGGGCGGATTGACCCGGCTCTATCAGCGGAATAGCGCCTCGGTCAACATGGGGGGCGACGCCTACGCCCTGGCATTACGGGCGGGCGCTGAACTCATCGACATGGAGTTCGTCCAGTTTTTCCCCATCGGCCATCTGGCGCCACGCCTGGTCGGCATGGATCCGATCATGTGGGACCCATTCCGCTACAAGCTTGGAGGCCGGCTCCTGAACAGCGAAGGCGATGAATTCGTCCAAAACTACGGTCATGCGGAAACCAGCAACAAATACACAGCCCCCCGCGACGTGGCTTCCTTCGCGATCTTGCAGGAAGTGGCGGCGGGCCGCGGTTCACCGGCGGGCGGCGCCTATCTCAGTTTCGAACACATACCGGAAGCCGACTTGCGCGCGGCATTTGGACCAGTGATCGACCGACTAGCGGCGAACGACATTGACCTCACCAAGCACGGTATCGAAGTTTCCCCCATCGCGCACTATCACATGGGCGGCGTGCGGGTGGATGGCCAAATGGAAACAAGAGTGCCAGGCCTGTTCGCAGCCGGCGAAGCCGTTGGTGGTGCGAATGGCGCCAACCGTTTATCGGGGAACGCTTTGTCCGAGGCCTTCGTATTCGGTGAGCGAGCCGGCCGGTTCGCCGCGGAGGCCATCGGCGACCGGGTCGACTCATGGTCTAACGAAGCGGCCCGTTCAGCCGTTGACGAAATCATGGCCGGACGCCATGTCGCCAAGCGCCAATCAGGGCCAGGCTTGGCCAGTATGCTGGTCACGTTGCAGAAAATTATGTGGCAAGACGTGGGACTTTTGCGTACGGCGAACGGGTTAGCTAATGCGCGAACGCTTGTTCAGGACATACGCTGGGACATCGGTGATTATCCGGGCGCCAGTGATCATCGATTCGCGCTTTCCATGCAGGAATGGTTCGACCTAAGAAATTCACTTCTCGCCGCGGAGGCGATTATCGCTAGCGCCCAGACCCGAACGGAAAGCCGCGGCGCCCATCAACGCGGTGACTTTCCAAGCACTGACGTGAATCAGACGCATAACTTAATTTCCCGTCTCGACGGCGAAGGCCTCAGTGTAATGGTAGCACCGCTGATCTCAAAACCCTTTGACCTGATACCCTTGGAGGCCGCCGAATGACCGAACGATTGGCCCACCTTAAGATTCAACGCGGCGGATTTGGCGAGGCTCCCGCTTATGATGATTTCGAAGTCCCCTACCGCGACGGCATGTCCGTCTTAGACGCGCTCATTTGGATCCGCACGAACAAAGATTCATCCCTAGCGATCCGCTACAGTTGCACCAACGCCAACACCTGTAAGGAATGCATGGTCCGCGTGGATGAAAAGACTGTCTATGCCTGCACGAAGCGGCTTGGCACGACACCCGTCACGGTCGGCCCGCTGACCAACAAGCGTCTCTTGCGCGATCTGGTGACCGACATTGTCCCACCGAGAGAAAAACTATCCCTACTGCTTGGCGAACCTAGTAGCGAAGAGTAAACCGACAGTTACGATCGCGAGAGCCCACTGGCAGGAGATTGACGCCGCACCCCGGACGACCCACATATAACCGTCAATCCATTTACAAAAGTTGACCACATGTCTCAAATTACTCCCCTTATTCCTCGCCAGCCGACACCTGAGCTTAACGTCGAAACCGTCGGCAGGGGCACCTGGAAAATGTCTGAACAGTCACCCCAGAACTTCACCCTGGTGGTGTTCTTCCGCGGCCTGCACTGTCCAATCTGTGCAAACTATCTGCGCGACTTGCAGCGGAATTTAGGTGACTTCGCCAAGCAAGGCGTGAACGTCATTGCCATAAGCTCGGATTCGAAGAAACGGGCCGAGAAGTCAGCAGAAGATTGGGGCCTCGAGGAACTCACGCTGGGCTACGGCCTTGATCTCGACACGGCTCGGAGATGGGGTCTGTTCGTCTCCACGGGCCGCGGTCCAACGTCATCGGGTATTGAGGAACCTCGTCTGTATAGCGAGCCGGGCCTCTACCTAATCCGCCCGGATGGCACGCTCTACTTTGGTTCGGTTCAAACCATGCCGTTCTCGCGCCCAAGTTTCGCAGAAATTTTGAATGGCGTGAAGTTCGTGCTTGAAAAAGACTATCCTGCCCGCGGCCAAGTTGTTGACCACGACGATCCGGAAAACTCCGCCTCCGATTGGCCGAGGGCCGATTACAACCCGCAGTAAGTTGCGGGCATGTTAAGTCGACTAAAGGCAGTCAGTACAGCCACCCTTGCTCGTTCAATTGCCCTAGGCGCTCTTGCCTTCCGCGTGGAAGATGTAACCAAGGAAACTCATGAGCAGTTGCGCTGCCATAAACGCCGTCGACCCCGTCTGATCGTAATCGGGGGCAACCTCTACTAGGTCCATGCCCACCACCTTCCCCTTTCCCGTTAAACCCTGGAGGATTTCCAAAACCTCGTAATAGAGGAAGCCACCGTGGCTCGGCGTCCCTGTACCGGGCGCGATTGAAGGGTCAAAACCGTCAATATCAATGGTGCAATAGTACCTTACCCCGTCCGGGATACGCGCCAGCACGCCCTCAGTGCCAAGCCGACGCACATCTCGGACGGACAAGATGTCCGATCCGGCCCTTCGCGCCGCCTCGTAATCGCCTTTGTTGGATGACGAAACGAACCGGATGCCGAGCTGCGTCATCCCCGTCACATGTTTCATCTCCGACGCCCGCCTCAGCGGGTTGCCGTGACCGTAGAGAACCCCGTGCCGACTGTCCACAAAATCCAGATGGGCGTCCACGTGGATCAGGTGCACGGGCTCTTGGTCATTGAAGGCTCGGATACAGGGAATGTGCACCGAATGGTCGCCGCCAAGAACCACGGGCATGGCAGGCGCCTCCAAGATCTTGCGGACACCAAACTCTATATTGTCGTGGCTCATTATAGTGTCCGTGTGGATCATATCGGCATCGCCAATATCGACAATCCTGACCTGGTCGGCCGGCATGTAGGTAACGTCGTCCTCGAAGTCATAGGCGCCGCCGTGGCCGAAGGAGAACAGAGTCGAAGCCTCGCGAATGGACCGTGGACCAAACCGCGCGCCAGCCCGATACTGTGTCCCCATATCGAAGGGCGCACCCAGAATTGCCACATCTGCGTCGATGGCATCCCAATCCAGACACGGCGGCTGCTTGCCGAAGGTGCAGTGCCCCACGAAGGGCAGGTTCAAACGCCCCGTTTCATAACCGTGGTCCGCCATGCAGGCCTCTCCAGTGTAATCTTCTGGTCCCTATAAGAAACCCGGCCTTAGGCCTGGTCAAGCGATGGTCCGGCGCAGAACCTGGAGCCAGGACTTAAGATCGTCCGTATCACCATCACATCCCTAGATATGAAAGGCCCTAGTCTGGGAGTCAAATGCCCTGCAGGCATACAAGACGTAGCGAACGATCTATCGATCTTATCACCCACCCCACGTCCCGGCGCGAGGGTTCATTCGTTTCAAAGGCCGGGGCTAGGTATTGATCCCTTCCGCTAAGTTCGCTTGCATGGTTTCCGGACAGACAAGGACCCCTCCGCCTATGATTGATAAAACTCTCGCATCCGTCGCAGATGCCGTCGCTGACACTGAAGACGGCGCTACCGTCGCTGTTGCCGGGTTCGGCGCCGCCGGCAGCCCCGTGGAACTCTTGCATGCCCTCATCGAGCAGGGTGCCAAAAAACTTACAGTCATCAACAACAACGCCGGCAATGGTAAAGTTGGGCTAGCCTCGCTGATCGCTTCTGGCCGGGTGGCAAAGATGATCTGCTCCTTCCCGCGTTCCGCCGGTTCCGTTGTGTTCCCAGACCTCTATCGAGCCGGCAAAATTGACCTGGAGGTCGTCCCTCAGGGTACGCTAGCGGAAAGATTGCGCGCCGCTGGTGCTGGCATCCCCGCCTTTTACACGCCAACGTCCGTGGGCACGCCCCTGGCCGACGGAAAGGAAACTCGGGATTTCGATGGCAAGACCTACGTTATGGAACCGTGGTTACGCGCCGACATTGCGCTGATCAAGGCGGATGTCGCCGACACACATGGCAACCTCATTTACAATATGACGGCTCGCAATTTCGCCCCAATCATGTGCATGGCTGCGACAACGACCATCGTCCAGGCGCGCGAAATCGTTGACCCCGGAAGCATCAATCCGGAGACGGTCGTGACGCCAGGAATCTTCGTGGACCGCGTGATCCACGTACCGAACCCGGAACACGAAGACGATCTTCTACGGGCAGCGAGAAGCTATCCATGAGCTGGACCCCAGATGAGATGGCGGCGCGCGCTGCACTGGACATCCCGAACGGTGCCTACGTGAACCTTGGCATCGGTATGCCCGAGCGGGTTGCCGACTTCGTGCCGGAGGGCCGCACCTTCGTCTACCACTCGGAAAACGGCCTGTTGGGCATGGGGCCTGAACCCGCGGAAACCGAGCGTGACCCGGATTTAATCAATGCTGGAAAGAAACCAGTCTCCCTGAACCCAGGCGCCAGCTTCTTCCATCACGCGGATAGCTTCGCCATGATTCGGGGCGGACATATCGACTATTGCGTGTTAGGCGCCATGCAGGTGGCCCAAAACGGCGATCTGGCTAACTGGTCAACAGGTGCTGAAGACGCAATCCCCGCCGTTGGTGGCGCCATGGATTTGGTCGCTGGCGTTAAGACCATCTATATCGTCACCCGCCACACCACAAAGGACGGAGAACCAAAACTGGTGGAAACCTGTACCTATCCGTTGACCGGTCTTGGCGTGGTAAAACGTATATACACGGATCTGGCCGTAGTGGCTGTCTTGGAAAACGGTTTCAAACTAGTGGAGACGGCACCCGGCGTTGCCGCCGATGAGGTGCGAAAAAAAACCGCCGCTCCCCTGGCCTGAACCCGGTTCACATGCAAGCCTATTCCTCCGTCAGCTTCTGGCTACCCGTAGCCATGGGGCCCAATCCATAGGATTGTTCGCATCTATTCGACAAATGAAAAAGTCTCCTGCGAGAAAAGCGCAAGGACCTCCCTAGGAGTTCTAATGACACCCGGCCCGGCGCTGCATGCGGTTCATCTCATCAACAACTTCACCGCCCTGTCCTGCAGTTTTTAGTTGCTGCCGGTACTGCCGATGACGACGGGAATCGCACTCAGGATCAAGCATACCTTCCTAGTTGCCATTGTCGTGCTCGTGATCCTAGGCGAGACGTTTTAGCAGCATCAGCCTAAATCCTTTATGAAGCGCAACCTTACTAGAAGACGCCTGCGGACCGGGCTGAGAGATGGCTTACTGGGCGGTGGCGCGAATCGCCGCCTGTTCCTTGCGGCGTAAGGACCGAAGCCAAAGCGCAGAGAACAAAATGACGAGGATGGCCGGCAACATGGCGTAGTTTACCCAGGCCCAGCCCAAATAGTGGTATACGCTCCCCGCCATGAGCGACGAAATGGCGAGACCAGTGAACAACAAGAAATCATTGGTACCCTGAACCTTGGCCCGTTCCGCCGGGGAGTGCACTTCCGTAACCAGCAGGGTCCCGCCAGTGAACGTGAAGTTCCATCCAACGCCCAAGAGGATAAGCGAAATCAGGAAATGGGTGAAGCTCAGTCCGTGCAAGGCGACCAGCACCGATGCCAACAGAATCGCGGCGCCCGTAGCGATGATCCGGACCACCCCGAATTTCTTGATCAAGTGACCTGTCACAAACCCCGGCAGGAACATTCCTACCACATGCCACTGGATCACTAACTTGATATTCTCGTGAGTAAACACAACGGTCTTCAGCGTCTCCATGGTTAAAGGCGTGACTACCATTAAAAAATTCATGACCACGTAACCAAACAACGCCGCGACCACGGCGATGATGAAGGTCGGTGACTTCATGATCTCGCGAAGAGGCCTGCCCGAATCTTTGATTTCATCTTCGGTAAGCTTTGGGATCTGCACGAACAGGATGATGACAGCCGACAAGGCGTAGAAACCAGCCAGGACATAGAAAGTGCCCTGGAACGCCGTACCGGCTATCCAGTCTTTGGCTATCAACGCCGTCTCGGGTCCCACAAAGGCACCCAATACGCTCATCGCGATGACTATGGAGACGTTCTTCTCTTTCAAATGCGCCGGCGCAACTTCGGCGGCGGCAAACCGGTATTGCTGGGCAAACCCACCATAAAGCCCCGACAAAAAAATGCCGACGTTAAAGATCGCAAAATTATCCAAGGCCACGGCCTGGGCCGCGATCAAGGCACCGCTGAACCCGATGATCGATCCGCAGGCAAACCCCCATCGCCGACCCCAGGACCGCATCAAGAACGATGCCGGCAAGGTGGCAACCGAGGTGCCAACCAACATGGCTGTAACCGGTGCCGTCGCGAAAATTAGGTTGTCGCCTAGCATGGAGATGGCAACCAAGGCCGCGGCGAAGAATGTCAGCGTGCGCCCGCTGAAAAACAGCGCCTGGCACAGGGACAGAATGATAAGGTTTTTTAGGTTGCAGGACGCGCTGTCGGATTGACTCATGGGAGAGCCTTACGGGAACGCGACCGCGGATACAAGGCATGGCTTTTTGTCCAAGGCTCCGGACCCGGCGATTGACACGGATCGACGTCATTCGCTCGAAAGTATAATGTCATTCGCCTTATCGAAGGAATACCACCGGGACAAGCTTTTGGCGCTTTGATAGAACCCGCTGGTGACCATCCGGGGAAACTTTCCCTCGACAGTCCGTGTGATCAGGCGGACCATCGGGTGTTTGCCGATCCAGCCTTGGATCGGCTAAGGTCCGCCATCATCAAAACCGGCAGCAAGGGAGATTCGGATCATGGGCACAAATGTCGCGCAATTTCTCTGGGACGCCCGTCTGAACAATGACGTTGCCCCTCGAGACTTCAAAGGATACCCAACCACTGAAGCGGACGCCTACACCATTCAAACGGACATGATAGATGGTGCCGGTGAGACACTGGTCGGGTGGAAATTGGGTGCCACGGTAGCGGCCTCGCTTCCAGTGATCGGGATTGAGCGGCCTTTCATCGGCCCCTTATTCGCAAGGTTTTGCCACAAAGACGGCGCCACCCTACCCGCCCTGCCTGGACAGGCGTTGGAGACAGAGTTTACGATCCGACTGAAATCGGACCTGCCTCACCGCCCAGATTCTTACGAAAAAGACGAACTCAAAGCTGCAATTGGCGCGCTCGTCCCTTCGTTCGAAGTCATCGGGCTTCGTTTCGACGGCGGTGTTCCCGGCGCCGGCTATCGGACGATCGCCGATGGAGGTCTTAACGTGGCCACTGTATTAGGACCCGATGTTACCGATTGGGACACAAAAAAAATCGGCGCACACGTCGTGCACCTTAGTGTCAACGGCACGCACGTTGCCACCGGCAAGCCGGCGGACCTCATCTGGGAACATTTGATCGATGCTATCGGCTGGTTGACAACGCATCCGCACATGGCCGATCGAGGTCTTCGGGCCGGCGATCTGATAATGACCGGCTCAATGACGGGCATGACCCCGATCCAGCCTGGAGATCAGGCCGAAGCAGACTTCGGCGCGTTCGGCAAAATTCACGTCCAGTTCACCTGAACCACTCATCGGAAAGGCCTGACAGAAGCGTAATCATATTCAGCGGTTGAAATCACCACAGAGGTATAGTTGCCGCTGTTGCACGACACCGATATATCGAGGATCTTGCGTATTTCTGCAGAAAGGGAGCGACCATGATGTTGGCCGGCGTAAAGGTTATCGAGATGGGTCAGAACCTGGCCGGACCCTACGGATCGCAAATCCTGGCTGATTTGGGTGCGGATGTGATCAAAGTAGAACGCCCAACTGGTGATGATGCCCGCGGTTGGGGCAACAAGGTCACTGACAACGCCACAACCATGTTCATGACTATGAACCGGAATAAGAGATCGGTGACTGTGGACATGAAGTCCGAAGAAGGCCGTACCCACATGCGCGTGCTCCTGTCCAACGCCGACATCTTCCTGCACAACATGCGGCCGGGCTCATTGGAAAAACTAGGTCTAGACCCCGTAGCCGTCCGTGCCAAATGGCCACGTCTGATTTACTGCGACATAGGAGCCTTTGGGCATATGGGCCCCTTGAAGGATCAACCGGGATATGAGCCCCTCATGCAAGCCTACGGCGGGCTGATCAGCATCAACGGCCATCCGGATGGCCCTGTGGCACGTGTCGCCGTTTCGCTGATCGATATTGGAACCGGCATGTGGGCCGCCATCGGCGCTTTGGCGGCACTCCATCAACGTCACGAAACCGGCGAGGGATGCACGGTCAATACGTCGCTCTATGAAACCGCCCTTGCCTGGGGAAATTTCCATATGGCCGAGTATCAAACCACGGGCGATGTGCCCGCGCGCCAAGCCAGTGGCCATTCCGCGGTCGTCCCATACCAAGCCTTCGAGGGCGCCGATGGTCCATTCATGATCCTGGCTGGGAACGACCGGTTGTTCGTGAAGCTGGCCCATGCCTTGGGTAAGCCAGAATGGACCGAGGATGCGCGCTACAAGACTAATGCGGACCGAGTGGCTCACCGCGACGAGATGCTGGCTGCCGTCCAGGCCACCGTGAGCAATGCCCCCCGGGCCACATGGGTTGAGAAACTGCGTGCCGCCGGAGTGCCTTCTGCGCCGATCCAGACCATCCCCGAAGTCCTGAAGACGGATCAGACGGACGCCTTAGAGATCATGCAAAACGTACCTGACACCAACCTGAACCTCGTAGGCATGCCAATATCGTTCAATGGCGAACGCCCGGCCATGCGCATGGCCCCTCCGACCCTAGGGTCAGCAAATGACGACGTCTTCAGCACGGATCAGGAAGGTTGATGCTATGACATTACTCTCCATTTCCCGCAATGGCGCAGTCCGTACCATTACCCTCAACCGCCCAGAAAAACGCAACGCGCTGAACTTTGAGATGATGCAGGCGCTCATCGACGCCTTCGACGCCGAACCGCATTCCGACGAACGGGTCACCGTGATCCGCGCCGAAGGTAAGGCGTTTTGCGCTGGGCTCGAACTCAGCTCGGACGGCTTACAGGACGGCGCCGAAGACATGGTTGTAAGGATGTTCGATACGGTTCAGCACTATCCACTGCCCGTCGTTGCCCGGGTTCACGGTCCGGCCATTGCGGGCGGTTGCGAATTGGCTCTCCACTGCGACTTCATCGTCGCGAACATGGACGCACCCTTCGGCATGCCCTTGGCTCAATTGGGCGTGACCACGGATTGGTTCCTGACCAAGAAGATCATGGAGACCATGGGTTTAGTGGCTGCACGCGAGCTCTTGTTACTGGGCGACTTCATTTCGGCAAAGACGTTTCACGCCAACGGCCACATCGCCCGCGCTGTGCCTGCAAGCGAACTGGACGCGGAGACCAATAAGATCGTTCAACGCCTGGCCGCCAATGCGCCGCTATCGATGCGCATCCTCAAGCGCTTGCTGTTGAAGCAGGTGGCTTTCTACGACGAGGTTGATCACTCGGCAGAAGATGAGGAGGTGAAGCGCGTGTTTGCCAGCGAAGATGCTTTGGAGGGCGTTGCCGCACGGATCGAAAAACGGACGCCCCAGTTCAAGGGGTCATAGCATTCCATTCAATCGGAGACTTGTATGACAGACCGCACGCTCCACAAAGACGCCATCATCATCGATGGCCTCGTCATTGCCAAATGGAGCCGACCCGTTTTCGAGGCCATGCAGGCGGGCGGGCTGACCGCCGTCAACTGTACCTGTGCCGTGTGGGAAGGCATAGCGGAGACACTCGCTAACATCGCCCAGTGGAAACGATGGTTTGGCGAACACGCCGATCTCATCATGCCGATTCACAAGACTGCCGACATCCTCCGCGCTAAGGCCGAGGGCAAGGTTGGCATCATCCTAGGTTGGCAGAACACTCTCGCCATCGAGAGCAACATCGACATGCTGCATGTCTTCCGCGACCTCGGTGTACGGGTCATGCAGCTGACCTACAACACACAGAACCTTGTTGGGTCGGGTTGTTGGGAGCCGGAAGACCGGGGCTTGTCGGACTTCGGCCGCGACGTTGTGGACCAGATGGGAAAACTCGGTATCGTCGTGGACCTCAGCCATGTAGGCGAGAAGACCGCCGCAGACGCCATCGACCAATCCGCCGTTCCGGTCTGCTTCACTCATGCCACACCGCGCAGCCTCAAGGATATTCCTCGCAACAAATCCGACGACTTGATCAAACGAGCCGCAGACCGAGGCGGGTTCTTCGGCTTCGCCACCTACGGGCCGTTCCTTCCTTGGGGAGACGACACAACGGTCGAAAACTGCGTGGAAGCGCTAGAGGTGGGCATCAATCTAGTTGGGGAAGAAAATATCGGCCTTGGCACGGATTTCACCGATGGCTATGACGCGGACTTCTTCTCGTGGCTGCGACGCGACAACGGTACCGGCCGTTTACTCAGCACAGGCTTTCCCAACCGGCCAAAGAACCCGGAAGGGTTCGATGGTGTATCAGCCTATCCGAACCTGACCGCCACCATGCAGGCCCGTGGGTGGCCAGAGAATCGTATTCGCCGGGTGATGGGTGAGAACTGGTTGACCTATTTGGAGCGTGTTTGGCACGGGTGAGCACCTAGCGCCTCAACGCGCCGCGATCCTTGCCGCCCGGGACCGCCGGGAGTAGGGTGCGCATTTGAAAAATGTGGAGCCTAGAGATCGATCCGTGAAGTATGTGAGCACCCGCGGCGAGGCGCCAATCCTTGCCTTTGACGACGTATTGCTGACGGGCCTGGCCCGGGACGGCGGTCTCTACATGCCGGAAAGTTGGCCGCAGATCTCGACCGACGAGATCACCCGCTTAGCGGGCCTGAGCTATACGGATTTAGCCTTCCGGGTGATCCAGCCATTTGTTGGCGGCGCCATCGCCGACACCGATTTGAAACGCATCATTGACGATGCCTACAGACATTTCGATACGGAGGAGGTCGCGCCACTTACGGAACTGGGTAACGGCGAATGGATGATGGAGCTCTTCCACGGCCCGACCCTCGCCTTCAAGGACGTGGCAATGCAGTTTCTGGGCCCGCTGTTCGATCACGTTCTGGCGGCGCGAGGCGAACGCATCTGCATCGCCGGTGCGACTTCTGGCGATACAGGTTCGGCTGCCATCGAGGCGTGCCGCGACCGCGACAATATCGACATCTTCATCCTGTATCCGCACGGCCGCGTCTCCGACGTACAACGCCGACAGATGTCCACGGTGACCGCGCCGAATGTGCACACCATCGCCCTTCAAGGCACCTTTGACGATTGTCAGGACACGGTGAAGGCGCTGTTCAACGACCTGGCCTTCCGTGACCGCATGAACCTGAGCGCCGTCAATTCCATCAACTGGGCCCGGATCGTCGCGCAGATCGTCTATTACTTCTGGGCGGCGCTGAAGGTTGGGGGACCAGCACGGCCCGTGAGCTTTGCCGTGCCAACGGGCAACTTCGGCAATGTCTTCGCCGGTTATGCGGCACATCGCATGGGGCTACCCGTGGAACAGTTCATAGTTGGTTCCAACGCCAACGATATCCTGGCTCGGTTTTTCGAGAGCGGCGCCATGGCGATTGATACCGTGGTGCCCACCATTAGCCCCAGCATGGATATTCAGATCTCGTCCAACTTCGAACGCTTGTTGTTTGAACTCTATGACCGAGATGGCGCCCGGGTTGCGCGCACCCTGAATACCTTCCGGTCAGACGGACAGTTCGCTGTAGATGCGGGTATGCTAGCGCGAGCACGCAAGATTTTCGACGGTGGTCGTTACACGGATGATCAAACCCGCGCCCTTATCGCCGACCACTACGCGAAGACCGGCGAATTGCTGGATCCGCATACAGCGGTCGGCCTGGCCGTTGGTCGGACACACCGGCGCGACACGTCAACCTCGATGGTGACCTTGGCAACGGCCCACCCGGCGAAGTTTCCCGACGCCGTTCGAGCGGCATGCGGCGTTAATCCCGACCTACCGACCCATATGGCAGACCTGTTCGACCGCGATGAGCGGATCAACGCGCTCCCCAACGACTTGGCGATTGTACGTAGTTTTATTGAAGACCGCGCACAGGTTATCCGCAGTAGCGGAGGTGCCGCAGCTTGACCATTCAGGAGAACCGTCTAGCCAATGGCCTAACTGTCGTCACGGACCGCATGGAAACCGTGGAAACCGTATCCATGGGGGCATGGGTGGATGTCGGCACCCGTGATGAACAACCCAACGTCAATGGCGTCTCCCACCTGCTCGAACACATGGCCTTCAAGGGTACGGAAAGGCGCGACGCCTACGCTATCGCCGCTGAAATAGAGGCCGTAGGCGGGCACCTCAATGCCTATACCTCGCGCGAGCACACCGCCTATTACGCCAAGGTTTTGAAAAACGACCTGCCATTGGCAGTCGACTTGATCGGCGACATTCTTCAGCATTCGGTCATGGATGCCGAGGAACTGGCCCGCGAGCAAGCGGTGGTGCTTCAGGAAATTCATCAGGCCCACGATACGCCTGACGACATCGTCTTCGATCACTTCCAGGAAGTGGCCTTTCCGGACCAGGCCATGGGCCGTCCCGTTTTGGGCCGGCCAGAGGTCGTTAAAAACATGGGCGCAGAAAGCATACGCGCCTACATGGACCACAATTACAGCGCGGAACGAATCGTCGTCGCGGCTGCTGGCAACCTAGACCATGACGTCTTCACACGCTTGGTTGAAGAGACCTTCACGGCCCTACCCGAATTTGAGGCGAGCGCCCGCGAACCGGGTCGTTACGGCGGCGGTGACTACCGTGAAGAACGGGATTTGGAACAGGTCCACGTGGTGTTTGGGGCCGAGGGCATCGCCTTCGACGACCAGGGTTTTTACGCGGCTTCCGTACTGTCGACAATCTTGGGCGGCGGCATGTCATCGCGACTGTTCCAGGAAATCCGAGAGAAACGGGGTCTGGCCTACGCCATCTATTCGTTCCTGTCATGCTACAAGGATTGTGGTATCTTCGGCGTCTACGCGGGTACCGGTGCCGAAGAAGCGCATGGCCTCCTCTCTCTCGTTCTGGACGAGATAGAGAAAGTCCAGGACAACATCACCGAGGAGGAGTTGGATCGGGCGCGCGCCCAACTCAAGGCATCGATCCTCATGTCCCTCGAGAGTACGTCAGCGCGGTGCGAACAGTTGGCCCGGCAGATGATGGTGTTCGGCCGTCCGATCCTCACCGATGAGATCGTGCAACACATCGATGCCGCCGATCATGCGAGCGTGACGGATGTGGCCCGGCGGGTCTTCGCCGGACGGCCAAGCATCGCCGCCATCGGCCCCGTCGATGGGCTGTGCGACTACGACACGTTGTCGACCCGACTTTCCAAGTAATCATCGATGAGGCAGTATAGGGCTTCGGCATCATCGGGATCACCACTGAAGACGATGTTCGACGTCTCGCCATAGATGTTGAGGACATACCCACGCGCACCGCAGACGTTTTCCAACGCTGCGGCGAAGGGAACCAGAACCTGGTCATTGAGGCTTTCCGCGTCGGGACAGGCTTCCATGCGCTCAGCCAATTGGCGCATGAACATATCGGCGTTGCCAACGCCGTCGGCGCCTGTCTCTCGTTTCTTTCGTCCCATGCTTTGTCCTCAATCTAGGCGTGGCCGGCGGCATCGGACAGCATGCGCGGGTCAATGCCGATCTTGGTCATCGCACGTTCCCACTTTTCATCGAGATTGCAGCCGAACACAAGTTCCTCATCCGCATCAACGCTGAGCCAACCGTTGCTCTTGATTTCGGAATCCAATTGTCCCGCCCCCCACCCGGCGTAACCGAGTGCAAGCAAGCAATTGTTCGGCCCGGTGCCGTCGGCGATGGCACGGAGAATGTCGATGGTCGCGGTCAAGACGACGTTATCGTCAACGACAAGGCTAGCGTCCTGTATATAGTCCGGCGAATGCAAGACGAATCCTCGTGCTTGTTCTACAGGTCCACCGAATAGAACTCGAATTTGATCACCGCCACTCCCGGAATCAATTTCTAGTTGTTCGAGAAGTTCTGGAAACGTTAGCGAATCAATCGCCCGATTGATCACCAGACCCATTGCGCCATCCGCGTTGTGCGCACACATGTAGATCACGGATTTCTCGAATCTCGGGTCCGTCATGCTAGGCATAGCAATTAGCAATTGGCCAGGCAGATAGATATCTTCGATACTAGTTTGAACCATTCGTCGCTGGAGACCTAGTGGATATATCTGTGACTATACATGGGAATGCCGCCGCTGAAAGGCCATCCCGCGAGCTTAGTATGACACATAAGAAACCGCTTTCTAAATACGGATATTTCAGACATCGGCTTCACAGGCGATCAAGATGCCGTAAGGTCGCGGGGAAAACGTGAAAAACCCCACGATATAGCGTATATACTGCCCATCGCCGAATGACCTGGGTAACCTCCATGACTTTCCGTGTTGCCATCGCTCCCATTTTCTCCCGCGCCGCCACATGGGCCTTTATCGGCTTTTTGGCTTGGTATCCGCAGAATGCCGATTCGGCATCATCGAATTGGGCGGAGACGGACCAAACCAAGGTCCGCATGATCGCCGGCACCCAAGGTGTCGGGGACAGCCGGGAATTTCGGCTGGGCCTGCATTTTCAGATGCAGCCCGGATGGAAGGTCTATTGGCGTTCGCCCGGCGATGCCGGTTCCCCGCCAAATGTGAATTGGGATGGTTCGCAGAATTTGTCTAACGCCGACATCCAATGGCCAGTGCCGCTGCGGTTCTCGGTGCTGGGCCTGGAAACTTTGGGCTACAAGAACGAGGTGGTGTTCCCGGTTACCGCGTCCGCGATAACCACATCGCAAGCGGTCGACGTGAAAGCCCGGATCCATTATCTCACCTGTAACGACATTTGCATTCCCTACGAAGCAAACCTGAGCTTAAACCTGCCCACCGGCGATGCCGGACCCAGCGAGCATGCACATCTGATAAACCGGTTTCGCGCCACCGTGCCAGACGGCGGCACGGCCCACGGACTGAAGATCGAAGCCTTGCACAGCGTCAAGGACGACAAGGGTATGCGCCTGCAGCTGGTCGCCAGTGCACAGACAGCCTTCACCCAACCCGATGCGTTTTTCGAGGGTGCCCGCGGCCTAGCCTACGGAAAGCCGAACGTGACCATGATCAACGGCCGCAGCCAAGCGTTGTTTGACGTCAGCGTCGATGGCTTGGACGGATTGGATGACGGCAAGGGACAAACCCTCGACAGTCGCACCTTCGTGGTCACCCTCGTAGACGGCAAGCGAGTGGCAGAGAAATCCCTGGTGGCGCGGCCAGGCGCCCCGCCTACAGCACTTAGTTTCAGCGCGCCTACCCGCGACAACGTCTCTCTAATCAGCATTCTCCTGCTCGCGATCATCGGCGGCCTGATCCTAAATCTCATGCCCTGCGTCTTGCCGGTTCTCTCCTTGAAACTGCTGGGCTTGGTCCAGCACGGCGATGGTGACCCGTGGGCGGCCCGCGCCGGGTTTCTTGCCTCAGCCACCGGAATAATCGCCGCATTTCTGGTTTTGGCTGGGGCATTGGCTAGTCTCAAGGGCGGCGGCATGGTTGTCGGATGGGGCATTCAATTCCAGCAGGCTTGGTTTCTGATCGGCCTGGCCCTCTTGATCACTCTTTTCGCCTGCAATCTCTGGGGCTTCTTCGAGTTGCGCCTACCACAATCGATTTCCGACGCCAGCATCCGCGCCGGCAACACCAATGGGCTGGGTGGACATTTTCTGCAAGGGGCCTTCGCCACACTGCTGGCAACACCATGCTCAGCGCCGTTTCTTGGCACAGCCGTCGGGTTCGCATTGGCCGGAGACACAGCGGACATATTCCTGGTGTTCGCGGCTTTGGGCCTAGGCGTGGCGCTTCCCTATTTCCTCATCGCAGCGTTCCCGAAGACGGCAACGTGGCTGCCAAAACCCGGCACCTGGGTGGTCAAGTTGAAGATCGTTCTGGGCTTCGCCTTAGCGGCTACGGGTGCGTGGATTCTGACCGTCCTGGCCGGCACCGCCGGCGCTACAGTGGCCTGGGTCGCTGCCGGCCTAATGGCTGCCTCCGGTGGTGTCCTGTACTGGGCACATAAACTTGGTCATGCGGGTATCAAACTGTCGGCGCCGGCCCTATTAGCCGCATTCCTTGTCGCCACGGCCACGCCACACTGGTTGTCGCAATCGACGGCCAGCGCAGGCAAAATCGACAACACCATTTGGCAACCCTTCGATGAGGATATCATCCCCAAACTGGTGGCGGAAGGCAAGACAGTCTACCTGGATGTGACCGCGGACTGGTGTATCACTTGTCTAGTCAACAAGGGTTTGGTGTTGGGTGACCAACGGGTCAACGATTTACTCTCCAGCGGTAAAATCATTGCCATGCAGGCGGATTGGACGAAACCGAGTGACGCCATTTCCCGGTATCTAGCCAAGCACGGCCGCTACGGCATTCCGTTCAACATGGTCTACGGTCCCAACAAACCTGACGGGATCGTGCTACCCGAATTATTGAGCGCCGGGATCGTTCTGGATGCCTTCGGCACCGCGGCAGACAACCCAATTCTGACCTCCCAGAAATAATTGCCAGTTAAGGGGTGAAATCATCTACTGAAGAGATTAAATGTCTGAGGTCCGCCAGAAATCGCGATATGAGATTTCTTTTTGAACCGATCCTGAAGGGAGCGACATGACTATTAAGGTAGGCGACAGTATTCCTTTCGTGAACCTAGCCACAATGGGTGCCGAAGGCAAAGAAGACCTCTCAACCAACGATCTTTTCAAAGATAAGAACGTGGTAATATTTGGCGTGCCCGGCGCCTTTACACCGACTTGCTCCGCTAAGCATTTGCCAGGCTTCGTGGAACACGCCGATGCCATCAAAGCGAAGGGAATTGACACCATAGTCTGCATTTCCGTCAATGACGCCTTCGTCATGGCTGCTTGGGGAAAGGACCAGAACGTTGGCGACAAAGTCATGATGGTGGCCGACGGCAGCGCGCATTTCGCAGAGGCGGTCGGACTTGAATTAGATCTGAGCCGCCGCGGAATGGGCATGCGCTGCAAGCGTTTTTCCATGCTGGTCGAAGACTGCGTTATCAAGAGCCTAAACATCGACGGACCCACTTTCGAAAAGACCAGCGCCGAACAAATGCTGAGTGACCTCTAAAGCGCACAGTCTATCAAGATTTGCCGGTCACCGGCACCCCCGGAGCCTTTGCTTTTCTGTAAACCGGCCCAAAATTCTCTCTAGACGGACGTCGCCACAGAGGTGCGTGCTACTCAGCAGCGGAGGCGGTAGAATGGAAGCCGTCCGGAAAAGCCTGCGCGATGACATCTTAGTTGACTCTCGCGCAGCGGAGCCAGAACTCTCATTTCCGCCTAGGAGCCTCAGGCGATAGCCCATTACCTAGGTCCTTGCGTCGGTGGCAAGAAATGCTCTCCAAGCGCCGAAGACCTGAATACGTTACTAAACCACATGCGCTGGGGACCCGGTTTGATGTAATTCGCCGTTTCCGGTTTACTAACGCCTCCTCCCACGTCGATAAACGGGCAAAATGATGACCATCGAAACCTCCCTTCCCATCTATCCCTTTACGCTAGCCCGGCTCGACGTTCATGTCTTCCGGGCCAGCGTGTCTAAGCCGGTCGTTACGTCTTTCAATACCATGAACAGCCGCGCCACCGCGTTGCTTCGCGTTGAAGATACGGACGGGGCTCACGGCTGGGGTGAAATCTGGGGAAATTTCCCAACCATCACGTCAGAACACCGGGCCCGGTTGGCGGCTTGGGCGCTGCCTTCGCTCGCTATTGGCGCGGAGATCTCCAACCCTGCCGCTTTTCACGCTCACGTGCGCGCCAAACTCCGGGTGATTGAAGTGCAAAGCGACGAGCCCGGCCCCATCGCCGGCATCGCGGCGGCCCTAGATCAGGCCGTTTGGGACCTGGCTGCCCGAAAGCACGATGTTTCCCTACGCCGGCTACTGCGCGGCAACGCACCGGATACCGTACCGGCCTATGCCAGCGGCCTGAACCCCAAGGGAGCGGCCGATCAGGTCGCCGCCGCGCGGATGCGCGGATTTCAACGGTTCAAGTTGAAAATCGGATTCGGTAATGACGTAGACCTGCCTAACATAGACGATATCCGCGCCAACATGACGGATGACGAAATCCTCTTCGTCGATGCCAACATGCGCTGGTCGCCGGAAGAAGCGACCACCCAGGTGGGGAAGCTGTCAGATTATGGACTTGGTTGGATCGAGGAGCCTATCCGCGCCGACGAGCCGGCCGAGGTATGGCGCGCCCTTCACACGGCCACTACTACGCCCCTTGCGGGTGGTGAAAACCTACGCGGTGATCAAGCCTTCACGGAGTCCCTGGAATGGCTGAACTTCATGCAGCCCGACGTGGGCAAGCTAGGTGGCATCAGCGGGTGTTACGCGATTGCCCGCCAAGCCTTGGATGCTGGTGTCACCTATTGCCCCCACTGGCTGAGTGGCGGCGTGGGCTTGCTGCATTCAGCCAA
>DFRF01000177.1 GCA_002378125.1 Rhodospirillaceae bacterium UBA3470
GACGAAGTTCTGCCTTGGGCTAAGCGTGCGAACTACTGCAATGATAAGCGCCTGATCGACAAGTATGAGACGAAAGATCCGTCGAAGCCGGGTATCTATATCATGACAAAAGCAGAGTCTGCGGCTCTTGGTAAGAAGCTCGGTAACGCCACCTCTGACTGGATTAAGGAAAATACGCCCGCTGCTGCGAATAAGTGGGTTGATAAGTTCGCAGAGGAAGCTAAGGCAGCTGTCGCCGCGAACCCCCCGGGTTCCAGTTGGTTGGAAAAAACGGACTGTGCGGCTCTGGAGCCCATTTTCCAAAAGTACACCAAGAAATAAGGCCAATTTTGAGCCTTTCTGGCCGGTTCGATATTGAACCGGCCAGTTCTTTTTTGTGAAATATCTGAGCACTAACCGACACGATCATCATCGTCATTAGCCTGTGGTGAAGAAGCATAGGGAGCAGCGTGCCATGGACGCGATAGTCGACAAACTATACCGGATTTTTCGGTTTCTGCTCGATAACGTCATAGGCTACATCTCTATCCTCATTATGTTGGCTGGCACTGGTTTGGCGATTAGTGAGGTTGCACGCCGTTATGTCTTCGATACAGTTTTTGATTGGGGCCAAGATGCGGTGACCTATGGCATGGTCGGCGCCATCTTTCTCTACTTTGCAGTGACGCAGGCGCGTCGATCACATCTCCGGATGTCGGCCCTGGTGGATGCTCTCGAAAACCGTGGGTATGAGAGATTTGTCTTGGTGATGCGGGCTCTTTTTTCGATGCTCGGGGTTGGTGTCTATTGCGCGATCGCCTATTGGGGTTGGTCGGCCACAGAACGGTCCATGGAATTAGCGCGCAAGACCTACAGCATGGTGATCTTAATCTGGCCGTTTCAAGCGATCTTACTTACTACCTTCATTCTTTTGGCGCTCGTCTGCCTCTTCCAGCTTTATCAAGATGTCCGCGCACTTATGGGTAAAAAAGTCTTTGAGTGGGCGCCAGTCGAAGAAGGGATCGAGATTTAATCATGGGTCTTCTCGGCGCCTCACTCTTCACCATGTTGGGCCTGGGCGGACCCATTGCGCTTGCCCTGATCGCTACAACCGTCGGCTTCATCGTCTACGATCCGTTGCTATCGACCAATTCAATCTTTCGGTCGTTCTTCAGCTTTGTGAACAAATACACGTTGATGGCAATCCCGTTCTTCATCTATGCCGGCTTCCTGATGGAACGCACCGGCCTGATTGCCAAATTGTTCCGCTTCGCCGACTCCTTGGTGGGCTGGGTACCTGGCGGCTTTGCCTACGCGACGATCTTGTCTGCCGTCATGTTCGGCGCTATCTCTGGCTCGTCGACAGCCATGGCTGCCGCCATGGGCCTCATAGCCTATCCGGAAATGATCAAGCGCGGTTATCCGATGTGGATGGCGGCCGGCGTTATTGCCACGGGTGGCGGTATTGCTATCCTGATCCCGCCGAGCATTACGCTGATTCTCTATGGAGTGCTGACTGAGGAATCGATTGTCAAATTATTCCTGGCTGGCGTTATCCCGGGAATCATGTTGGCCTTGAGCGACGCCGTTATAGTCTTGACCATGGCAACAATCATCAAATTACCGGCCAATAACTTTAAGTGGGTCGAATTGCGCGATGCGGGCAAGGAAGCTTTGCCGGCACTTTTAATGCCAGTGTTCGTGTTGGGGGGGCTCTACGGAGGTGTTCTTACTCCAACGGAATCGGGGGCTGGCGCGTGTGCCTACGCCTTGATATACGGCTTCCTGTCCATGAGAAAAAAATTCTTCAAGGAAATGTTGGCGGCGACTGAACGGGCCGTAAATTTGACGGCTATTTTGTTTTTTTTGCTAGGCGGCGTGGGCATTTTCCAATTCCTTCTTGCCAACCAGGGCTGGCCGCAGGATATCGCCGCGTGGGTCACGAACATTGGTTTGCCGCCATTAGGGTTCTTGGCTGCCCTGCTGGCTGTGCTTTTGTTCCTTTCAATGTTCCTGACGGGCGTCGCTATATTGGTACTGGTTGTACCAGTCATTTACCCCGTTTCGTTAGCGCTCGGCATTGATCCTATTCACTTGGGAGTTCTGTTTGCGCTGTGCATCGAGATGGGGGCAGTGATTCCACCGGTTGGGCTGAACCTTTTCGCGGTGAGCGGTACGACCGGGGTCCCGGTGACGACAGTCATGCGAGGCTCATTCCCGTTCCTGTGCTCGGACGGCTGTGTCCTCATTCTATGCATGCTGTTTCCGCTCCTAACGTTGTGGTTGCCGAATTTGGTAGTGAAACCAATCTTCGGATAACCACGAAAGTAATGGGTCGGATTCGACCGACTATTTGTCGTCGGTGTGACTTGATGGTTTTGTGTTGGCCCCGAGGATGTTGGTTTCAGTGAGCAAGGGCCATTTGGGTGCGTGCTCGCTAGTTGGCCGGGGCTAGGTAACCGAGCCTATATGTCCAGTAAATGGATCGCGTGTTTCGCTTTCGCCCGCTCCGTGTATTAGGCTGTAGAGTGTTTCCACGTTTGGCAGCTGGCCAATGTGTCACTAGGCTAATCGAATGAAAAACCCATGGTCCGAGCGTGGTAATAAAACCCGCCATCCTGGACGATAAGAAACTTCGCCATCGTCTCGCCATCGTTGAAGTGGGCATGTAAGGATTCTGGTGGGGTGACGGTGGTTGCCCAGGGCGACCAGTCCTTGCGTCGTTCATCGACCACCGAAAAACAATCGTCGCCTTGTACCACCAAGGTCACGGCCACGGAATTGTGACGGTGGGCGCGCTGAAAATCGCCTGGTGGTAGAGTGTTCATGGCAAGCGTCATAGTCGGCGTGATGTTGCGGCGCTCCATCTGTTGTGCGGAGGAGAAGATCAGCGCAATACCGGCCACATCCTCGCCTCTGTCCACGGCATAGAGCATGTCGATCTGCCGATCGATCTCGGCCGCCGGAAAATGGACCACGTCAACGGTGCTTTCCGCCGCCACGGGTGCGCGGGTGTCTTCGAACCGGAGTTGAGGCTCATTAGTGACCACCCAAAGCACTGAATCTGTACCTCCGCCCTCAAGTGTCGCAGCGCCCCCGGGCAGGACGAAAACGTCCCCCGCGGCCCAAGAGATCGCCTGGCCGTCAAAGCTGGCGGTCCCTTCACCCTGAATCACGTACCAGATGGATCCCGCCGTGTCGAAATGCGCATCCAGGGTTTCACCCGCGTTTAGACGCGCATAGCGGGCCAGCAACAACGGTGTGGTGGCCGGGCTCGGGTTTTGCATATCCCCCGCCAGATCGCAGGTCGTGTAACCGGTAGACGCGTCTGCGGCCAGCGCGGAGGCAGGCTCGTCAGTGAATACCGCATCCGGAACTGGCGGCAGGATCAAATTAAACGCGTTTGCGGAATTGAAATACCGCCCCCGGGCCTCGGCTGGACTTCCCGCTTGCGGGGCTTGTTGCATGGGGATTTCAGCCATGGTCTTGGCTTTGATTTCGTTCGGCATGCTCACGTCCTCCAGTCGATCCTACAGTAAGGGACCAACTATCAGCATATCAAGATAGACGACCTTAATACAGAAAGTGCTTCCGGCCGAGTCACTGGCGAGGCAAGGCGGCCAGTGCCACAATCAAACGGTCAAGTTCCTCGGACGTGTTGTAGTAATGCGGCGCAGCCCGCAGCAATACGGGTAGCCCGCGGGCCTCGGCGTCCAGGCGCGTGCTGTCGGGGCTGGACGTGCCAATATTGATACGCTGGTCACGCAGCGCGGCCACGGTTTCGCAGGGGTCAAGGCTGTCAATGGTGAAGCTGACGATGGCGCAGGTCTCACGGCCGATATCGCGGATGCGGGCGCCGGGAACCTCCGACAATTTGCCGCGGAGCTCGTCGGCCAGGCCCCACGCCCGAACCTGGATGTCGTCGAGGCCGATCTCCAGGGCGTAGTCCACAGCGACGCCAAGCCCGGCGCGCAACGCGTATGCGTTTTCCCAGGTCTCAAAGCGCCTTGCGTCGTCGCGTAATTTGTAGCTGTTTGCCGCTGTCCATGGCGCGCCGAAATGGTCGATCATAGCGGGTTCCAGTTCGGCTAGGCGCTCTTTGCGAATATACAGAAATCCAGTTCCGCGAGGTCCACGGAGGAATTTTCGTCCCGTGGCGGATAGGAAATCACACCCCAGTTCGTCCACGTTCACTGGCATCTGGCCGATGGCCTGGCAGGCGTCCAGGAGATAGAGGATGCCATGGGCCTTGGCGATCCGGCCGATTTCTGCCGCCGGGTTCACCAGACCGCCGTTGGTGGGAATCCAGGTCATGGCGATTAGGCCGACAGTGCCATCGATCATACGTTCTAGGGCGTCTAGATCGACGGCGCCAGCGTCATCGCTTGGTACGGTTTCGATCACGGCGCCGTCGCGCTTGGCCCGTTGCAGGAAAGCGACATAGTTGGCCGCGTATTCCGCCTCGCATGTGAGGATGCGCTGACCTGGTTTTAGGGGTACGGCATAGAACGCGTGACACCAGGCGACCGTGGCATTCTCCATGAGCGCGATTTCGTCCGGGGCCGCGCCCAGAATACGGGCGACGCTGGCGTAGACCTCGTCTAATTCTAGCGCCTTGGCCGCATGGGCCTCGTAACCGCCGATGTTAGCTTCCAGGTTGAGGTGCGCCGTGACCGCCGCGACCACAGGCTGGGGCATGAGCCCCGCTCCGGATGCGATGAGATGCGTAGTGTTTGGGAGCCCCGGGGTGTCAGCGCGTATGCGATCGATAGCGATGGGCATGGCGATTTCCAATCAGGTGAACTCAGTTACAGGCTTTGGACATGGACTGCGGAAAGGTAACAATCTAGGCGGTGTGCAATGGATAATTGGATGTCTTGCATTTGCAAGGACGCGGGAAGGTGGCACTGTGAAGTCTAGGTGATGATGACTTTCGAGGTTTCATCAGTGCTTTAGTCGCGGCTGGAGAGGGCCGCGGCCAGGCCCGAAAGGTCCGAAAGCTCGTAATCGGGGGCGTATGCGGCGTCACTCTCCTTGGCGTAACGATTGATCCAGATCCTGCATCCGAAACCAGCATCCTTCGACGGACGGATGTCGTGGTAGAAACTTTGCGCCACATGGGTGACCTGGTCCGCCGGGGTTTCAAGGCGCGCCAGCAGGGCTCTAAACATGCCTGGTGCGGGCTTGTAGCATTTGGCGTCGGCCGCCAGGACAATGGCGTCCATGCCGGTCCCGATGCGGATAATGCTATGGCGGATGATGTCTGGTTCCGAGTTTGACAGTACCGCCAGTCGAAAGTTCTCCTTTAGCGCACGCATTGCCTCAGGAACATCGTTGAAGGGGGGTGCCATGCAGACGGCGTCGATCAACGCCGCCTCGTCGTTCACCGTGCAGTCCATGCCGGCGGCGGCCATGGCGTCATTAAGGCTCTCGCGGAGCACTGCGTTAAGCAGCTTGAACGGCCCTGTTTGAATTTCCCGCTCGCGGGTTTCGAAGGCTGCCTGGGCTGTGTCGATGGTATCGCCATCGCCACCTCTGGCGCGGATCAATTCGGCCAGACATTCGGCCTTGCTCTCGGAATAGGTGACCAGGGTGTCGTAGCAGTCAAATGTCAGCCAGGGTAGGGTTGAACGGTCGGTCATGGTCAGGTCGGCGGCGTTTGTGGGTTCAATCGACGATCTTGCAGGTCGGGCCGTCGATGAAATTTTGGCGCCCGAATAAGCTCATAACGCTCCCACGATTGTCTCACAGGATCAAGACGCTTGTCTTGCCACGTGGTCTCTGAGGAATACCCCGACTTTCCCGAGCGCGGCATTTGCGTCTTGACGCTCACGCAGCCTTTTCGCCTTTCCCAGTCCTGATGCGATCGCTTTTTTGACTGAATCGGCCCCCGTTTGATAGCGACCACAGTGCTAGCCGACTACGACGCCCAAGCGGACCGGTTTACCTGCCGTTATTGGAGCGGCAAGTTGAGCCCTACTTTTGGCCTCGATTTTGCTCAGTGAACCTTAAGAGTAGAGAAGCGCGGTGGTTTCCTACTCATATGCTTAAGTTATAGGCATTACGAAGTGGCGGCGAGTAAATAATGTGCATATTTGCTTCCCCGCTTGTACGATGTGACTTCGATGAGAGGGGAACAATGAGACAGACGGCCTCAAGAGTTACGACGTTGGGTACGGCCATTTTGGCCGCCGGCGTCATGGGTTTCGCGCCGGATGTGGCGTGGGCGGTGGATGCCAAACTGAATGGTGGGAATACCGCGTGGATTTTGACAGCGACGGCTCTGGTGCTGTTTATGACGTTACCTGGGTTGGCCTTATTCTACGGCGGGTTGGTGCAGTCCAAGAACGTGCTGTCCGTGTTTATGCATTGCTTTACAATTGCCTGCCTAGCATCGGTGCTGTGGCTGTTTGGCCTGTATTCGTTAGCCTTTGATGATGGCGGCGCGACTAATGCGGTGATCGGGGGTCTGGGCAAGGCGTTTCTTTTGGGCGTTAGTTTCGAAACCTTATCCGGTGACATTCCGGAATCCCTGTTCTTCATGTTCCAAATGACCTTCGCGATCATCACGCCGGCGCTGATCGTCGGCGCCTATCCGGAACGTATGCGGTTTTCGGCGGTGCTATGGTTCTCAGCGCTTTGGTTGATCTTTGTCTATGCTCCAGTTTGCCATTGGGTTTGGGGCGGCGGCTGGCTGGCCGAGATGGGGGTCTTTGATTTCGCCGGCGGCCTGGTTGTGCATGCCACGGCAGGGGTCTCGGCGCTGGTGCTGGTCACGATGCTGGGCAACCGGCAAGGGTTTCCTGCCCACTTGCATCCACCACACAGCCCGGGTCTGACTATGGCTGGCGCGGCCATGTTGTGGGTCGGTTGGTTCGGGTTCAACGGCGGCTCGGCGCTTGCCGCCGGGGGCAGTGCGGCCATGGCGATCACGGTCACGCACCTGTCGGCGGCGACGGCGTCGCTGGTCTGGGTTTTCATCGAATGGAAGAAGTTTGGGAAGCCATCTCTGGTCGGTATCGTCACGGGCACCATCGCGGGCCTAGCAACGATTACACCGGCCTCCGGCTTCGTCGGTCCCATTGGTGGTATCTGCATCGGTCTAGCCGGCGGGTTTATTTGCTACTATGCAGTGGGCCTAGTTAAGGAGATCTGGAAGTTGGATGATTCCCTGGACGTGTTTGCCGTGCACGGCGTTGGCGGCATTCTTGGCACGCTTCTGGTCGCCGTCTTCGCGGCAGAAGGCCTTGGCGGCGCCGGGTTCGGCGAAGACGGCACCATGGGCGGACAGTTTGTCACCCAGGTGATTGGCGTTGTCGCGACCGTCGCCTGGAGCGGCCTGGCGACCTTCATGATCTGTAAGGTGGCTGGTGCTCTTGGGGGCGGCCTGCGCGCCAATGATGACGAAATCACCGAAGGTTTGGATTTGTCCTACCACGGTGAACGGGATTACAACTTTTAGGAACGCACGGCAAAGAAGGGGGAACGACCATGAAACTGGTAATGGCCATTATCAAACCGTTCAAATTGGATGCCGTGCGCGAGGCGTTGACCGAGCTCGGCATCCAGGGTTTGACCGTGTCCGAGGCGAAGGGCTTCGGACGTCAGAAAGGCCAGACGGAGATCTACCGCGGCGCCGAATACGTGATCGATTTCGTGCCCAAGGTGCGGCTTGATCTCGTGGTCGACGACGCACAGGTGGACAGTGTCATCGAGGCCATTCAACAAGCGGCCCACTCCGATAAGATCGGGGACGGCAAGATTTTTGTGCTCGAGGTGGCCCAGGCCATGCGTATCCGCACCGGCGAGACCGGCAACGACGCGCTTTAGGCCAGAGTTACTCCAACTTCCGTTCCGGGCTAGACGACGGCGAGCTTTTCATTTAGCCGTCTATGTCCAAGAAGATGTTGGTCGGCAAGGTCAGGTGGTTTTCATCAGCTGCGATATTGGGATCTGCCCTTGGTCAATGGTAATGCAACTGTTGGCCAGCCTGAGGGCCATCTCACGGGCGTCGACAGCGGCGTGGGCGTTGGGCAGGGAAGTGGCCGAGACCGGGGCGTAGAAATAGACCTTGTTGCACTAGGTTTGGGTGCTGGCCGTCAACAGCGCGGCAGCAAGGACGGCATCGGCCGCTGATGTGGCTTTGCAACAACCAATCCAGGCTCACAGTCTCGAACTCAAGGCTTGATCGGTGCGTTACGGCCTTCTGTTCCGGTTACTGCAACGTCGGTTTCTTTATGGGTGGTTCGGGCGCAGTCTCCGGCATGGGGCCGGCCTGATGATGAACTATTTTCCAAGTACCGCCCTCGATTACAAAGATGTTCGTCGCCGCCAGTTGGCCGCCGGCTAGGATCTCGGTGCAAAGCACGTAGGCCATGGTGGCATCGACGTAGGCGCGGGCATTCTGGCAGGTGATCTGCGGTGCGTTGGGATTAGCGAGGATATCACGCCAGCTTTGTACCACGGGCTTGCGGCCGCGAAGAGGTGGCCACCCGGGATGGATGCAAGTCACCGTATCGCGCGTGGACCATATGGCGTCCATGGCGTCTGCGTCACGGTTGGTGAAGGTGAGATAGAAGGCCTCGTTGGCGAACAGGACGGCGGTTTCTTGGGACACGGCTGAGTTCCTACACGAACGACGGGTCGACGTGCCAGGCCAGCAGGGATCGGCGTCGGCCCGATGTCACTGGCGCGACGGCGGTGTCCATGGTTTTGGTCGAATCGACGAAATCAATGATGCGCTGGCATGAGTTGAGGGTGAACTTCTGTGAGATGATGGAAAAGGGTTGCTGAAGTCGCATGATGGTGATGAGCATAACTCAACGATCTTATTTGTCATACGTTGGATCGGATTTTTTCGACGGTGTCTTTGAGGGCACCGGTCTGAGCTTAATCGTCGGTTTTTGCATATTTCCTGGGATCACTCTTTCGTCAGCCTAGTTTCAGGTCAGTTTATGTTGCGCGGACCGTATTTGGTGTGCGCATTCAGATATCGAGTAAAGTCCAACCGCGACTAGGTCCAGGCCTGTATTTCTTGCGACCTATGGTCTAACCTCCGAGACATAATGAGCGTCTTGATTTATCATATATGCCGGTGCGACGAATGGGCGACGGCGGAACAGACCGGATCCTACGCCGGGTCTTCGCAGGACGTTGCGGACGGGTTCATTCATTTTTCCACGGCCGGGCAGGTCCGTGCCAGTGCCGCCAAGCACCGCGCTGGGCAGACTGGTCTGATGCTGCTCAGCGTAGATCCGGTTTCATTGCGCGATGCCTTGAAGTGGGAGCCCTCCCGAGGTGGTCAACTGTTCCCGCATCTCTACGGCCCCTTGCCCGTGTCCGCGGTGCAATGGGCCGACGCCTTGGATTTGGATGCCGATGGCGTGCACCAGTTCCCTGACCACGTACCGGGGGCGTAGGTGTACGGCTTTCTGCGTCCCTTCGTTTTCTGTCTCGACCCGGAACGGGCGCACGGCTTGAGCCTCTGGGCATTGAAATCGGGTTTGGTATCGGGGGCAGGACCGGTGAGGGACCTGGTGCTTGGACAAAAGATCTGGGACCTCGAATTCCCAAACCCTATCGGCTTAGCTGCTGGGTTTGATAAGGATGTGCAAGTGCCGCTCCAGGCCCTGAGCCTGGGTTTTGGGTTCGTGGAGGTGGGGTCCATAACGCCGAAGCCTCAGCCTGGCAATCCGCTTCCACGTCTGTTCCGACTGGCCGCCGACAAGGCGGCGATCAATCGCAACGGCTTCAACAGCGGCGGCATGGATTTAGCCGCGAGGCGCTTGGCAGCGTTGCCGGTTCATCGCACCGGGCCTGTAGGCGTGAACCTTGGCAAGAATAAGGATACGGAGGACGCGGTCGCAGACTATGTGGCTGGGGTCAACGAACTCGGGGCCTATGCGAATTATTTAGTGGTCAACGTGTCGTCGCCAAACACGCCAGGCCTTCGCGCGCTGCAGGGGAGGGCGCCGCTTGTCGAATTGCTACGCGCCGTGAAGGCCGCCATTGCCAAGCTGGGCCGTCATTTGCCCTTGCTGCTGAAAGTGGCGCCTGATCTTACCGATGATGATAAGCGCGATATCGCCGCTGTCGCTATTGATGAAGCCATCGATGGCCTGATCGCTACCAACACGACCATCGCCCGGCCAGATGATCTCATCGATCCGCAACGTACCGAAACCGGCGGCCTGAGTGGGCGGCCCCTGATGACTTCGTCGACAGCCGTCTTGGCCGATCTTTACAGAATGACTGAGGGCCGACTGCCGTTGGTGGGGGTTGGTGGCGTGAGCTCGGCGGCGGACGCCTACGCGAAGATCCGTGCCGGCGCGTCCTTGGTGCAGCTTTACACGGCCATGATCTACGAAGGCCCGCACCTGGTGGCCGGAGTGAATCGTGGCCTTGCCGAACTTCTTAAGCGGGACGGCTTTGCCAATGTCAGCGAGGCCGTCGGCGCTGACCTCTAAAACTTGTGATCGTTGGGGTCTTCTCTGATGCCCCATTTCCCGTCGATGAAATGAAAGATCAAGGGTGCGGCAATGACCATGAACACCACCCGAACTAGATGATGGGTCGATACGAATGCCACATCGATACCTAGCGCCAAGGAGATCAGCGTCATTTCCGCCACGCCGCCCGGAGCGAAGGCCAGCCAGATAGCGGCAAAGGGAAGTCCCGTTAAGGCCTCGAGCGCCAGCGCTGCCACGGCCGCGAAACCGACCATGAACACCGTGCCGCCTGCGGCCGCCATCATCACCGGGTACAGTCGCACCACCGAGACGCCTACGAACCGGGCACCGATCCCCGTGCCGATAACCACCTGGGCGATATTTACGATTTCTACGGGCGGCTTTGCGGTCGTCAGGCCAGTCACGTGAATGATGGCGCTCAGTGTCATTGGTCCTAAAATCTGGGCCGACGGAAGGCGCAGCGCCCTGAATAGCGGATAGCCCAACATGCAGGAAACCAAAATTGCGGCGTCCCGGAGCGACAGGTCAACGACGCTGCCAAGCGATCCGAACCCGCCCGGTACATACCCTTCGAAGATGCGGAAGTAGAGGGGGATAATCAGCACCGTTAGCATGATCCGGATCGAATGAGTGAGGCCGATACGTCGCTCATCGCCGCCCATCTCCCCGCCGATCACCACCATGGTGGCCAAGCCCCCCGGCGTCGCAGAGAAATAGGCCGAGACCAAGCCAAAGCCCATCGCCTTGTGCAGAAATACCCCAACCACGGCGACAACGATGACGACGAATAGGAGCATGGTCACGACGCTAGGGACCCACGACGAAACCTGGCCCAGCGTTTCCGGCGTGAACGATGAGCCCAACATTATACCCAATACCGGTATAAAAATGGTCCGGATCCGGCGCGATCCGCGCACCGGTGCGCCCGACAGCGCCGCACCCGTGGTGAAGACCATGGCGCCGATCATCCAAGCCAGCGGAATGGTCAACCAATCGAAGATCAGGCCGCCGATAGTGCCAAGGAATAGGCTGGCCAGCATGTAGAGTGTCCAGCGTGGCCAACCCTCTGGTGGTTTGGCTAAATTGTTGGGGGGGGGGTTGGCGCAGCGGTCTGTGGAGGTTGGGTCTTTGGGGACACTCACGGTTGGAACTGTTCCTTCAAGATACGTTCCTCGAGATTGTGTTCCGGATCGAACAACAACGGTAGCGCAATGTCCCGGCTCTCCGATACGGTGACGTGGGTAATATTGCGCACTTCGTGGAAGTCTGCGCTGGCGCTCACGGTGCGGAAGTCTGCGTTTTTGACGTGAAATTCCACCGCCGCGCGCTGCGGTAGCAATGCACCCCGCCAACGGCGGGGGCGAAAGGCGCTGATGGGCGTGAGTGCCAGAACGCCAGCCCCCATGGGAATGATCGGTCCGGCCGCCGACAGGTTATAGGCCGTAGACCCCGCCGGTGTGGAGACCATGATGCCATCGCAGATCAGTTCATGCAGGCGTTCCACACCGTCTACAGTGATGGCGATCTTCGCGGCTTGCCGCGATTGGCGGATTAGGGAGACCTCGTTAATGGCCAGGGCCTCGTGTTTTTGGCCGTTCGTATCCCAGGACTGCATGCGGAGTGGATGCAATTCCGCCGCCGTAGCTGCGGCTAACCGCTCCAATAGGCCATCTTCTTCATAGGCATTCATCAGAAAACCTACGGATCCCCGGTTCATTCCATAAATTGGCACTGGGTTTTTCATCACGCTGTGCAGCATATGTAGGACGAACCCGTCACCGCCCAGCGCGACGATCACGTCAGCCTCGTCCGCCGACACGCAGTTATAGCGCGCCCGAAGCCGAGCCCCGGCCTCTTCGGCTTCGGGCATATCAGCGGCGGCGATGGCTATTTTAGCGAACTTCATGAAGCGAATCTGATTTTGATGTTTAAAGTCAGTATAGGGGCTTGCGACCGGCGGATCATATTAGCCAAGTCACGGATTGTCATCTCGTGTGTATAATAAAATCGCAACAACCTGGGGGCCGGCAACCATGGATTACCGCACTTGCTGCCGGATTTTGTAGTTTTGGGGCACTGGGCGATGTTGGCGGCGATTAGCGGCTTGATATTTCCCTATTCAACCAAATTAGAGGAATATTTTTTGATATTTAGGGTCGCGACCCACTCCGCACCGTGGTGGGTAGGGCTTGGCGCTACGGCCGGATGGGCGCTAGCCGCGCGGAACAGAACAGTTCGACTCCTTCGATTGTGATCCGGTGCATACGCTAGCTGCGATCCTGAGAATATAGCAACTGCAGTCGTGGGTGGAATTGCCCGGGCCCTTCAAGTAGGGTGCCCGCCATGAAACAGACAGCCATTCCCTACATTTTCATGCGCGGCGGGACGTCGCGGGGGCCATATTTCCGTCGCGCGGACTTGCCCGAAAATTTGGACGAACTGGCTCAGGTGTTGATCTCGGTGGTGGGTTCGGGCCAGGCCTTGAACATCGATGGGATTGGTGGTGGCGCCGCAGTGACCACTAAGGTGGTGATGTTGTCGGAAGGTTCCGACTGTTGGGCCGACGTAGACTACTTCTTCGCCCAGGTCAGCGTCGAAGAGCAACTGGTGGACTACAAGCCGACCTGCGGCAACATGCTTTCGGGCGTTGGGCCAGCGGCCATTGAGATGGGGATCGTCAATGCCCAGGACGGGGAGACGGAGGTGAAAATCCGCGCCGTCAACGTCGGCGCGCGTATCGTCGCGAACGTGAAGACGGACGTCGACGGCGTTGTGTATGACGGGGATGTGGCCATTG
>DFRF01000221.1 GCA_002378125.1 Rhodospirillaceae bacterium UBA3470
TGGCGGCGTTGCAAACGAGGATATCCACCGCGCCAAGATCCAGGATGGCTGTGTCGGCGATTTCGAGGGCGTCCGCTTCTTGTCCGATATCGCCCATGGCGACTTTCGCCTTTACGCCGAGCTCTCGTGCCATGGCGGCGGTTTGTTCACATGCATCTTGGTTGCGGGACCCGTTGACGACCAAGTTGATCCCGTCTGCGGCCAGAGCCAATGCACAGGCGCGACCGATGTTTCGTCCAGACCCGGTGATTAACGCGGTGCGTTTAGTTTTGGCCATTGGTCATTCTCCCTTTTCATTTCGGCGAGAGCTTAACCTAGGGAGGCTGGAAACCATAGCTAGTTCCATTACACTCATCGCTATGACTAAAAAATTGAGCCGCGACCAAGCGTATGAATCGGGGCGCTCGTTCCTGCCACGGTTCATGGACCCTTTTAAACCTAACAAATCGGCGGGCATGGAAGTTTCGAGGGTTGTCGGAGACGGTGTCGACTGTCGTTGGCTGCATCGGCGACGACCATCAGAGGGACGATATCATTGGTCTCTTGGTGAAACAGGCATGAGGTTGGTAGTGATCTTGCTGATCAGTTTGTTGGTTGCCCCGTGGCCGAGCCATGGCGAGGATTACGGTCGTTTCGAAATCTCCCCGGGGCCGCCGATGATTCTGCTCGATACCCTCAGCGGCAAGACTTGGCGTTATGATGCCGCTGGCCAATGGGTACCGATCCGGCGTCTGAGGCCAAAATTGCCGCCCCAGCGCAAAGAAACGGACAAGCAGCGCTGGCAACGGGAGCCGGACGCGCGCCGGTTGCTATTGAAAAAGTCCGGCCCGCAACCAAAACCGAAATCGCCAGCCCGGACCCTTTTAGATAATCTAGCGCCAGTCAAGTAACTCCAATCCCCGCAGAGGGTCCCAATCATACTGACCACGGCAATCCTGCGATCATGGCTGTACTTTTTTTTTCTGAAGCCAATCCGTTAAAATACGCGCCAATGCCTGCTGTCTTGGCTCGGTCGGTCAGGTGGGCACGACGGTTGACGGTCACGGCCTCGAGACTATTGGGGAGTAGAACTAGTAGACCTGGACGAACACGGGCCTAATTTTAGGGGACGTCGACTTGGCTCAAACTGCTGTCTTCGGCACGTCCGCAGTTACTGGCCGAGGAGGGGGCGGGTGCCGCAAGAGCGGATTAGTCTTCCGTCAGCTTAGCGATTTCGGCGTCCCGCAGGTTTTTACGCTTGATCTTACCGGTCGCGGTCAGCGGTAATTCAGAGACGAACTCGATCATACGCGGATATTCGTGTGGGCTGAGGTAGGTCTTTACGAAGCCGCGGATGTCATCCTCCAGTTGCGGGCTACCGTTGTGACCGGCCGCGAGTTTGATGAATACCTTGATGTTTTCCGTGCGAACAGTGTCGGGTACGCCGACGGCGGCGGCGAGGGCTACGGCCGGATGCTTGCACAGGCAGTCCTCGATCTCGCCAGGACCGATGCGATAGCCTGACGACGTGATCACGTCGTCGGCACGACCGACGAACCAGAGATAGCCATCCTCGTCCTTGGTGCCGAGGTCGCCCATACGCCACCACTGGTCGCGGCGCTGGGCTTCCGTGGCTTCTGGGTTCTGCCAATATTCGAGCAAGAGCACCGGTTCGTCCTCCCGTCGCACAGCCAATTCGCCTTCCTTTCCTGTGGCCAGGATATTGCCGTCGTCGTCAATGATCTCCACCACGTGGCCTGGCGCGGGTTTGCCCATCGAGCCCGGTTTGACACCCATGATCGCCTGGCAGTTGGAAACCACTAGATTGCATTCCGTCTGGCCATAAAACTCGTTGCAGCGCACACCCAGGTTTTCTTCAGCCCAATGAAACAGCTCTGCTCCCATGGGCTCGCCGGCTACCGCGATGGTGCGGAAGTTGGCGTTAAACCCCCGGACGTTTTCCACTTGGCGCATGATGTTGAGTGCCGTCGGTGGCATGAAGGTGTTGCGGATGTCATGGTCAGCGACCAGGCGTAGCGCCTCTTCTGGGTCATATTTACGCGCCCGATAGGCAACATTGGTGACGCCGTGGTGCCACGAGCATATTAGGCAATTCATAAGCCCGCCGACCCAAGCCCAATCGGCAGGCGTCCACATGCGGTCGCCGTCTTCGGGCAGAAAGTCGTGGAACATCTCCATACCCGTCAGGTGGCCAAAAATGGTGCGGTGCGCGTGCAGGGCACCTTTTGGATTTCCTGTCGTGCCCGAAGTGTAGCATATGAACGAGGGGTCCTCGCACTCCGTGTCCACGGGTGTGAAAGCGTCAGCAGCCTTCGCCATACAGGACCAGAAATCCAGATTTGAGCCGTCGTCGGCGCCCTGGCCGACGACCAAGATGGTCTGAAGGTAGGGTAGGTCCTCGCGGATCGCCTCGATCTTCGGTAGGTTATCCATATCGGTGACTAGTATGCGGGCTTCCGAATTCTGCAGCCGAAAGCGGAGCGCGTCCTCGCCGAACAGCGTGAACAGCGGAATGGAGATAGCCGCCATCTTCCATGCCGCCACGTGCGAAATCGCGACCTCCACTGACTGGCTCATAAGGATGCCGACCCGGTCACCGCGTTCCAGTCCGTTGGCAATGAACAGGTTGGCCAACTGGTTCGTCAGGCGTTTCAAGTCCGTGAAGGTATAACTGACTGTGTCCTTGCCCGGTTCGACAACGATGAGGCCGGTCCGGTCCGGATGCCGAGCCGCGTTCTTGTCGCAGACATCGACGCCCATGTTGAAGCGGTCCGGAATGTCCCAGCGAAAATCGCCGTACAATTCCTCATAGCTCGCGGCTCGATTGAGAACCATCGCCCTTGCCCCCATCTTCGATCGTCATTGCTTGAGATTTCGATTTATCGCTTTCCTACTGCAGCAATCTTACGGGGTTGGGCGAAATGGTCCACCCCATTGCCAAGAGCGTTAGGTGTTTAATAAGAGCCGGGCTTGCTCGCATAGACCCACTTGAGCACTTGCGGGTAGGGCAGGGGCCACGAAATTTGAAAGCTCTGGCCGTAAAGGTATCCCAATTCGCACAGCGCAACCATCTGCAAGTCTTACTTGATGACCTCGACGACGATATCGAACTCCAGTGCCCGGGCAAATTGGGCTATGAAAGGGGTAATCCGCCGCCGGTTGATCTGGTTCTGTTCGTGGCGAAAATGACCTATTTCCCGTCGCAGTCGTTGGACACTCTACATTATACCGCTTTCAACGGAGTAGGTGTTGTAGCAAGTGTTTCCTATGAAGAAGATTGAGCCGGGAGAGAATTTTCGTGAATAAGCTGCTTTAGGTATGTCCCGAACAATATTGCCTCTCGCCGAGCATGCCAACCGTGCCGCTTATTATTGCTCGTCGTTCTCCTCGCCGCTACCTTCGAAGAACTTGTATGAATCCAGACCATCGATCAGGACGCCGTCGAAGCCTTGTCGAATGATCCCATAGACATAGGAATTGGTGTCGCCAGCGATCAATTTTTTCCACCCGGGCTGCCAGTACTCCACATAATAACGGTCCGGGTCGCCCCGATGGGGAGCATTAATGAACGGCGGTGAACCCTCGGCCCAGTCGTCCTTCCAATAGTACTTGTAGCTAGCTGCCGAGCCAATATCCATTTGTGCCACAACTAGGCGCTTAGTCCCGATTTTCTTGTACTTCAGAGTTTCCACTGCTTGTCGGCTCAGAGGCTGACGGCCATGGAAGACGTCGACAATGACCATATCATAGTTGGTGCCGTGCAGGGTCAGGGCGAAGTTATCCTCACGGCCATAGGGGATGGAATTGGTTACGGCGATGAAATTGTGGACCTGGCCGAGGGACAGGATGCTTTTTGGATTTTCCCCAAACGGGCGTTTCGGATAGGTGGGTAGCGACGAGACGTCCAGCAATGGCCGGCTGCTGACCAAAGACACGAAACCGCGCTTCTGCGCCTCCGCGTGGGCCTTGTCAATGAATTCGTTGCCGTTACCGTAGTCGAGCGTAAACACGCGCACCCCGTTGTTCTTCGCATAGTCTGCCAAATTAAGCATTTCAGTTTGGCGTTCCAGCGGCGGCGGCGTGCCGGGCCGTCGTTCGGTGAAGAACATACCTTCCGCGACCAAGCCGTCCAGCGCACGCACGTATGTCCGAGCAGGGGAAACTTTATTTTCATCCACATCGTCGCGCTTTACCAACAGGTCGAGACCGCCACGAGCGATGATCCGGAAATCCCGGCGGTATTGACGGCCGAACTGGGCAATTGAGATGACGAACTTGCGCATCTCCTCGCGCATGTCCAAGAGGATCTCTCCATCGGGCGGCGGCGGGGGCGGCGGGGCCGCGTTGTCCTTACCTTGAATTCGCGAGAAACCTTCGCCCGGTTCCGGCGCGACCAGTCGGATTTCCTGCTGCGCATGCGCTGGCAGGGCGAATGCTAATGCTGTCAAGGCCGTGCCTATGATGGCGCAGGCTAATGGCCGCTCACTTTGAAACGCACCCAAATCACTGATCATAGGACAGAAAATACCTCAGTCTGTGTTACCAATCCTTTAAAATTACTGGCCGCTTGCGGGGCCGGTAATGGGTGGCAACGTGGAAGGGGCGCCCAAGGGTATGGACGATGTGTAGTCGAATATTGGCATATTCTCGGATACGGCGTCGGAGATAAGTGAGGTCTCGGAAGCGATCTTGACGGCGACGGGCGATCTGGCGGACCAATTCACGGTGCTCCGCGATAAAATAGACCAGTTCGTCAATCAGGCTCACGACCTGGTTTAAAGCAGGTCACTCACGGCATTGACCAACGCCGCCGTCTGGTTCTGCCACGACAGCTGGCCCATGAAGGTGGCGCCAGCCTCACCGCGTTGCCGGGCTGCTGTCCGATCCGTGTAGATTATTTCCAGCTGTTCGACGATCTGTTCCACTTGGCTTTCACGCCACATGGATGTGTCGCCGTTCTGGTCGGTCACGGGGCGCTGGTCGTGCAAGGCGAAGCAGTTGTCGTCGGTCATGATGTCCAGGTGCCCCGTATTGGCGGAGAGGATGCAGGGAACTCCGCAGGCCATGGCCTCCATGGCGACTAGATTGGTGCCGCCTTCGCAGCGGTTGGGAAAGACCGCCGCGTCGATGTCCCTAAGCACCGCGGGCATGGTCCGGTTCGGTAGCCACCCCAGATCGATGAAGGCATTGGCTGGAATGCCATTGTCCACGGCCCACTGGGTGATCATCAGATTTTCGGCGGCATCGACCTTGGGTGAGGTGCTCACGTGGATCGAGGCGGTTATGTTCATGGCGCTCTTAGGCCAGCCGTTCTGCCATGACGAGATTAACAGGGCGTCGGGGTGGCGGGCGTGGAAGATCTTAAAGGCGGCGATCACCAGATCTTGACCCTTGCGCAATTCCAGTTTGCCGCCCGAAAAGATGACGAAACGGTCGCGGTAGGCGCCGCTGGCTTGGCCTGGATGAAACAAGGACTTGTCTACGCCTTGGGAGACGAACTCAATGTCGCGGATCCCAGCGGCCCGTCCGTAGTCTCGGTTCCACGTTGATCCCGCCAGGATGCGGTCATAGGCGTTGGCGCGGTCCAGGGCTTCGGCGGAGAAATTGCCGCGTTCGAAGAAGGTGAACCCGATGTTACGCCCGCCGCGGACCAGGTCGGAAATTTCTACGTGCTGAAAGTCGACCCCGAGCGCATGCAGGACCGCGATTTGGGCGCTGTGGACTGGTTGGTCCTGGGTTTCGATGGCTTTCATGATCTGCCGCATCTCGGCGATCATCGGGCGCAGTTCATCAATGTGGTCCGACGGCACCTCCAGGAGGTTTGGTTCGCTCAGGATCAATGGCCTAATGGGGCCATTGCGCATTAGGTTCTGGACCAGGTTGAGACCAAAAATGCCCCAGCCATGGGTGTCCGACAATTGCCAGGAAACGGCGAGGCGTTGGATAGTCATACGAAGATGATTTCAGA
This sequence comes from Rhodospirillaceae bacterium UBA3470, assembly GCA_002378125.1. Lineage (GTDB taxonomy): Bacteria > Pseudomonadota > Alphaproteobacteria > Rhodospirillales > Casp-alpha2 > UBA3470. Next base: position 5,969 of record DFRF01000221.1, read on the forward strand.
TGGTTGCCGCTACGGCAACCACGCGAGACGAAAACTTGTCGGGATTGATGTCCGCGGCTAGATTCAGAGATTAATTTTGGGATTTACCATAATGAATGCGCCTTTTCTCTCGACCGCCTGCCCCCATGACTGTCCCAGCACCTGTGCCCTCGAAGTGCAGCGCTTGGATGATCACACCATCGGCAAGGTGCGCGGCGCGCGGGATAATGATTACACCTGCGGCGTAATCTGCGCGAAGGTCTCCAACTACAAGGAACGGGTTCATCACCCCGATCGTCTGGGCTTCCCTCTGAAACGAACTGGTGCCAAGGGGGAGGGAAAGTTTTCCCGCATTTCCTGGGACGAGGCTCTGGATGAGGTGGTCGAGAACTTCAAACTGGCGTCCAAGCGCTATGGGCCTGAGACGGTCTGGCCCTACGATTTCGCTGGTACCATGGGATTACTGCAGCGATCCAGTATCGAACGCCTGCGCCATGCCATGAAGTTTTCGCGCCAGGATTCGACAATCTGCGTACCCCTGGCTCGCAATGGATGGCGCGCCGGCTGCGGGTCTATCTGGGGCTCGGACCCACGCGAAATCGCCGAATCGGATCTGATCGTGGTCTGGGGCGGCAACCCTGTGTCAACCCAGGTTAATGTCATGACCCACATTTCGCGTGCCCGAAAACAGCGTGGCGCGAAACTGGTCGTCGTGGACGCCTACCGCACGCCGACGGCCGAGATGGCCGATATGTTCATCGCCGTGCGTCCCGGTACCGACGGGGCGTTGGCCTGCGCAGTCATGCATATCTTGTTCAAGGAAGGTTTTGCCGACTGGGACTACTTGCGCGAATTCACGGATGTTCCGGAGGAACTGGAGGCCCACTTGCAGGCGCGCGACCCTGAATGGGCCTCGGCGATCACCGGGGTGCCGGTGCAAGAGATTGAGGCCTTCGCGCGGCTTTACGGAGCGATGGAACGTAGCTACATACGCGCCGGCTACGGGTTCGCGCGGAGCCGCAACGGCTCGGCCAACATGCATGCGGTTAGCTGTTTGCCGGCGATCACCGGAGCATGGCGGCACGTGGGTGGCGGTGGTATGCATACCAACGCAGATCTCTATGCGGGGATCGACCAAAGTCTGATTATGGCCACCGACATCGCCGACATGTCCATCCGCGCTCTCGACATGTGTCGGTTGGGCCCGATCCTGGCCCGGGACGAGGATGCCCTGCTGGGCGACGCGCCGGTGACCGCAATGTTCGTTCAGAACGTCAATCCGGCCGACGTGGTGCCGGACACCCGATCTGTGCGCGACGGTTTGGCTCGTGATGACCTGTTCCTATGTGTGCATGAGCAGTTCATGACGGAGACTGCGAAGTTTGCCGACATCGTCCTGCCGGCGACCATGTTCGTCGAACATGAGGATTTTTACAGGGGTGGGGGGCATGTGTATCTGCAGGTGCACCGCGCCATCATTGATCCATATGAGGAATGCCGGTCGAATTCCGATGTGATCAACGCGCTTGGCCGGCGTCTGGGCTCAGACCATCCGGCCTTTTCTATGTCCGGCGTTGAGCTCATCGACGCCAGCCTCAAGGCTTCGGGTTTGCCGGGTTTTGAGGAAGCCGCCGATCGGAGGTGGATCAATTTCTCCAAGTGCTTCGAGGATGCCCATTTCCTCAATGGGTTCGGTCATCCCGATGGCAAGTTCCATTTCGCCGCTGATTGGTCAGCGATCAGCGCCGATAATGACCTGTTGCCCCGTTTACCAGACCACGCGGAGATCATCGACGAAGCGTCAAGGGCCAAACCGTTTCGCCTGATCGCGCCGCCAGCGCGCCGGTTCCTGAACACATCGTTCACCGAGATGCCATCATCGCGGGCGAAGGAGGTGGGACCTGAGGTCCTCATGCATCCGGACGCCTGCGCGCGCCTCGGGTTTAGCGATGGAGACAGGGTACGGTTGGGCAACGATCTCGGCAGCGTCGTGTTGCCAGTGAAAGCCTTTGATGGCCTACGTAAGGACGTGGTGGTTGTCGAGGGCATTTGGCCGTCAGAATATTTTGAGGAAGGCCTAGGCATCAACGTACTGATCAGCGCCGACCGACCGCAACCGCTTGGCGGCGGCGTGTTCCATGATACTGCGGTTTGGGTTAAGGCGGCTTAAGGCCATGTTGGGCTTCGGCAAGAAGAACCCCAAGACTGGACCTAAGTCAAAATGTGCCCACGTGGTCGTCATCGGTAACGAGAAAGGCGGTAGCGGCAAATCCACCACGACCATGCACATAATCGTGGCGCTCCTGCAGCAGGGGCGCAGGGTTGCTAGCATCGACGTTGATGCTCGCCAAGGCACGCTCAGTCGCTACATCGCCAATCGGGAACATTTTGCCCAAGTGTCGGGCAAGGAAGTGGACATGCCCGATCATTACCGGGTCGAGGAACCGTCCGAGGCCGCCAGCGCGGCGGAGCGGAAATTGGAATCTGATAAGCTGCGCCTGTTGATTGAGGGGGCGTTGATCAACCACGACGTGGTGCTCATCGATACGCCGGGCAGCGCCGGACCGTTGTCGCGGATCGCGCATTCCTATGCCGATACCTTGGTTACGCCCATCAACGATAGCTTGGTTGATTTTGATGTCTTGGCCCACGTGGATGGCACCAAGATGGATATCAAGGGGCCCAGCCACTATTCCGAGATGATCTGGGACCAGAAGAAACAGCGCGCCGACCGTGATGGCGGCACTATCGACTGGATCGTCATGCGCAACCGATTGAGTAGCCTGGATGCCCATAACAAGCGTGAGATGGAACGCCTAATTCGCGAACTGGCGAAACGCATCCGGTTCCGGACTATTCCTGGGTTTGGAGAACGGGTGATCTTCCGCGAGCTATTTCTCGTAGGTCTAACCATCTTGGACCTGAAGGATGCCGCTGGCCCGAAATCCTTGAGTCCGTCCCACCATGCGGCGCGCCAGGAGGTATTTACTATTGTCAACGCGTTGGGGTTGCCGCCGCCGGATTCCCGCGTCGGCGCGGGCTGACGACAGTTGGCGATAATCGTCGGGTGTTCCTATTTGATCGAAATGGATGTGCAAATGATGGCGAGGCCCAAGTCATGAGGAAAGGTGACGACCTACCGAGCAAGTCCTCGTCGAAGACCGAGGTTGATGCCTTCTTGCGTCAGGTAGCTGCCGTTCCTCGGCCTGCAGTGAAACCATCTGGTGATCGCGGGAGGCTGTTGTTCGGCATGGATGCTACCTCAAGTCGACAGCCTATGTGGGACCAGGCCGCCCACACCCAGGCGGAGATGTTTGACGTCACCGGAGACTTGGGTGGGCTGGACGTGCAGTTGGCGTTCTACCGTGGCTTCCGCGAATTCAAAGTCAGTCCCTGGACGTCGGACCCCCGGTCCCTTTCGAAGCTGATGACGTCGGTGACTTGTCTGGCGGGCGAGACCCAACTGCACAAGATCCTGAAGCATGCCCGCAACGAGGCCGGTAAGCACAAGGTTGATGCATTGGTGTTCGTCGGCGACGCCTTTGAGGAAGACGTCGACGCGGTCGGCCAGACGGCGGGCGAACTGGGCATGCTAGGCCTGCCCGCGTTCATGTTTCACGAAGGCGACAACCCGCTAACTGAGTATGCCTTCCAGCAAGTAGCGAAACTGTCCGGCGGCGGGTATTGTCGGTTTGATGTCAATTCGGCAGATATGCTGCGTCAATTGCTGAGAGCAGTCGCCGTCTACGCGGTGGGCGGGCGCAAGGCTCTTGAGGACATGGCCGCCAAACAGGGCGGCGACGTCCGCTTGCTGGCCCATCAGATAAGTTCCGGCAATCGGAGCCTCTGATCGTGTTCCCAGCCTTCATCCTTGGCGTGGCGTTGTTGGCCGGTATGTTGCTGGCCGGCCGCTGGTACGCGACGGCGGACACCAAGACACTGTTGAAGGTGCTGAAATGGGTGCTCTTGGG
>DFRF01000165.1 GCA_002378125.1 Rhodospirillaceae bacterium UBA3470
TCCGTGGTGCGCGGCTGCGACCGCGTGGTTCCGGTCGATGTCTATGTTCCCGGCTGCCCGCCAACGGCGGAGGCCTTGGTCTACGGCATCCTGCAGCTTCAAAAGAAGATCAAACGGACAGGAACTCTCTGGCGCTAGGCCAGGCGGTTTCCATTTACGGATTAGAAAACACCGGTTCGACACATCATGGACTTGGCACTCAAAGAACTTGGCGACTACATTTCCGGTTCACTTGGCGACGTGGTCACGGATGTGGAATGCCGACTCGATGAGTTGATAATCACCATTAAACGCGAGGATATTCTGCGTGTTCTAAAATTCCTCCGCGATGATGCGAACTGCCAGTTCAAGCAGCTCATGGACCTCTGTGGGGTGGATTTCCCAGAAGAAGACGAGCGGTTCTGCGTCGTCTACAATCTCCTGAGCTTGACCCACAACAATCGCATCCGGGTGAAAACCTGGACGGATGAAAATACGCCTGTCGCCTCTGCGACCCAGCTTTTCAGTTCCGCCGGTTGGTGGGAGCGCGAAACCTGGGATCTGTATGGCATTTATTTCGCCGACCACCCGGACCTACGCCGAATCCTGACGGATTACGGGTTTGAGGGTCACCCACTGCGCAAGGATTTTCCCCTGACCGGTTATGTAGAGCTGCGCTACGACGATGAGCAGAAGCGCGTCGTTTACGAACCTGTTCACTTGACCCAAGAATTCCGGACCTTCGATTTCCTCAGTCCTTGGGAAGGGGCGCAACCGGTTCTGCCAGGAGATGAGAAGGCTGAGACCACTGATGGCGAGGCCGAGGAGGGCGCCTGATGGCCGAAACGGAAATCAAAAATTACAACCTAAACTTTGGCCCCCAGCACCCGGCGGCCCATGGCGTTCTGCGCATGGTCCTCGAAATGGACGGCGAAGTTATTGAGCGTACCGACCCGCACATCGGCTTATTGCACCGGGGAACAGAAAAGCTCATCGAATATAAAACGTACGCGCAGGCCGTGCCGTATTTCGATCGCCTGGACTACGTGGCCCCACAAAACCAAGAACACGCATTCGTGCTTGCCGTGGAAAAGCTTTTCAGCGTCACGGTCCCAAAGCGTGGACAATACATCCGCGTCTTGTTCAGTGAGATCGGCCGCATCCTCAATCACCTCTTAAATATTACGTCTTACGCCATGGACGTGGGGGCTATGACCCCGATGCTCTGGGGCTTTGAGGAACGCGAGCGACTAATGGAGTTCTGTGAAGGCGTTTCCGGCGCCCGACTGCACATGAATTACTATAGGGTCGGCGGCGTCGCCTTCGACATGCCCCGTGGCATGGATGCGGACATCAAGGATTGGGCGGAAAATTTCACCACCTTCATCGACGATCTGGAATTGCTTTTGACCGAAAACCGCATCTTTAAGCAACGCACGGTCGACATCGGCATCATTAGCGCCGAACAGTGTTACGACTGGGGCTTCTCTGGCCCCAATATCCGTGCCTCCGGCGTGCCCTGGGATTTGCGCAAGTCTCAACCATATGATGCCTACGCCGAAATGAAATTCGACATCCCGGTTGGTAAGCACGGGGACTGCTATGACCGCTATCTGGTACGCATCTTGGAAATGCGCGAGAGCCTGAAGATCATTCACCAATGCCTGGAATACATGCCCGATGGGCCCTACAAATCGGAAGATCACAAGATTACGCCGCCATCCCGCGCCGACATGAAGCAGTCCATGGAAGCGATGATCCACCATTTCAAATTGTTCACGGAAGGAATGCGCGTACCTGCCGGCGAGACCTACACGGCTGTTGAGGCACCGAAAGGCGAGTTTGGCGTATTCTTGATCGCTGACGGCACCAACAAGCCGTATCGCTGCAAGATTCGCGCGCCCGGATTCGCACACCTGCAAGCTATGGACTTCCTGTCGAAAGGTCACATGCTGGCCGACGCGGTGGCAAATATCGGTTCCATAGATGTCGTGTTTGGGGAAATTGACCGATGACAGACGTGACGACCAAAACGGAAAATCCAGAAGACTTCGCATTCACGGCCGAGAACATGGGCGCGGCGAAGGCAGTCATCGCCAAGTACCCCGATGGCTGGCAGGCCAGCGCGGTAATGCCGTTATTGGACATCGCACAGCGCCAAAACGGAGGGCACCTGACCCAGGCAGCCATGGACCATATCGCCCGGGTTCTAGATATGCCGAACATTCGCGTCTACGAGGTGGCGACGTTCTATACGATGTACAATCACAAACCCATTGGTAAACACCATGTGCAGGTATGCACGAACCTGCCGTGCTGGCTCCGAGGGTCAGATGAGATCATGGAAACATGCCATAAGTTTCTGGGCCTCGACAATCATGAGAGTTCTGAAGACGGCATATTCACCCTCACCGAGGTGGAATGCCTCGGTGCATGCGTTAACGCGCCGATGATGCAGGTCGGAGACGACTATTATGAAGATCTGGACGCCGATTCAACGTTGGCGATCCTGTCCGAACTGAAAGCTGGCAAGACACCTAAGACGGGATCCCAGATTCGGCGTGTTAGCTGTGAGCCCGTGACCGGGCTGACCAGCCTCGAAGAACAGGCTGAGCTTCGTAAAGCCAAGGTGGGAGGGGATTGATGCTCGCGGATAAGGACCGAATTTTCGCCAATATCTACGGTCTCGATGATCCGTTCCTGGCCGGTGCCAGGAAACGCGGCAATTGGGACGGCACCAAGAAGATTTTAAAGAAGGGTCGCGAACAGATCGTCGAGGATATCAAGAACTCGGGCCTTCGCGGACGCGGTGGCGCTGGCTTCTCGACAGGCATGAAGTGGTCCTTCATGCCGAAGGAAGTGGGTGACCGGCCGCATTACCTGGTAATCAATGCCGACGAAGGTGAACCCGGAACCTGCAAGGACCGAGAGATCATACGCCATGATCCCCATACCCTGATCGAGGGCGCTCTGATCGCATCATTCGCCATGGGTGCTCATACGGCGTACTGCTATGTCCGGGGTGAGTTTTATCGAGAAACAGAAGTGCTGCAGCGCGCTGTGGACGAAGCCTATGAGGCTGGCCTTATCGGGGAAAATGCTTGCGGGTCGGGCTATAAATTCGATTTCTATATACACCTCGGCGCGGGTGCCTATATTTGCGGCGAGGAAACTGCGTTGATCGAGAGCCTAGAGGGCAAGAAAGGGCAGCCGCGCCTGAAGCCACCGTTTCCCGCCAACGTGGGCGTGTTCGGCTGCCCGACCACCGTAAATAATGTGGAATCCATCGCTGTGGTGCCGGAAATCATGCGACGCGGACCCGAGTGGTTTGCTGGGATTGGTAAACCCAACAATACAGGCACAAAGCTTTTCAATATCTCGGGCCACGTGAACACGCCGTGCACTGTGGAAGAAGAAATGGGTATTCCCCTGAAAGAGCTGATCGAGAAGCATGCCGGTGGTGTGCGCGGTAGTTGGGATAACCTGTTGGGGGTAATCCCGGGCGGCGCATCGGTGCCGGTGTTGAACAAGGAACAATGTGACACGGTGACTATGGATTACGACGCGCTACGCGAGCTGCGCTCGGGTCTCGGAACGGCCGCCGTCATGGTCATGGACAAGTCCACGGATATCGTTCGGGCAATTACCCGCTTGTCGGCCTTTTACAAGCATGAAAGCTGCGGCCAATGCACTCCTTGCCGCGAGGGGACGGGCTGGATGTGGCGGATGATGGAGCGTATCTGCAAGGGCGAAGCGACCCTGGAGGAAATCGATCTTCTGGAACAAGTTACTTACCAAGTGGAAGGCCACACGATCTGCGCGCTGGGTGACGCAGCGGCGTGGCCGATCCAGGGCCTGATCCGAACCTTCCGCCCGGAAATGGAGCGACGAATCACGCAGCCTGCTACCAACACCGACCAGGCGGCCTGAGGACAAGCTCATGGTCAAGATTACCATCAACGGCTCGGAATATGAGGTTGAAGCTGACCTAACGATCCTGCAGGCCTGCGAACAGGTCGGCGTCGAAATTCCGCGGTTTTGTTTTCACGAGCGTCTCTCGATTGCCGGCAATTGCCGCATGTGCTTGGTCGATATGGAGCGCTCACCAAAGCCTGTGGCGTCTTGTGCCATGCCGGTTGCCGACGGCATGGTGGTCAACACCAATACTGCCAAAGTGCAGAAGATGCGCAGGGGGGTCATGGAATTCCTGCTGATCAACCATCCACTGGATTGTCCCATCTGTGACCAGGGCGGCGAATGCGACCTGCAAGATCAGGCTATGGGCTATGGCATCGACCATTCGCGCTACGCAGAAAACAAGCGGGCAGTGAAGGACAAGGACTTCGGTCCTTTGATCAAAACAATCATGACACGGTGCATCCACTGCACGCGCTGCGTCCGGTTCGCAACCGAAGTGGCTGGGGTGCCAGAATTGGGCGCTATGGGACGCGGCGAGAACACGGAAATTGGAACCTACGTCGAGCATGCGCTAACTTCAGAACTATCTGGCAACATGATTGATCTCTGCCCAGTGGGCGCGCTGACGTCCCGTCCTTATGCTTTCGCAGCCCGGCCTTGGGAATTGACCAAGACCGAATCGGTGGACGTCCTAGATGCGGTCGGCTCCAATATTCGCGTCGATGCCCGCGGCCCCGAGGTGCTGCGCATCCTTCCGCGCCTCAACGAGGATGTGAACGAAGAATGGATTTCCGACAAGACAAGGTTCGCCTGTGACGGGCTTAGGCGTCAACGTCTCGACAGGCCTTACCTGCGGCGGGACGGTAAATTGCAGGCAGCAAGCTGGAACGAAGCGTTGAAGGCCATCGCCGAGGCAGCGAACGGCGTTGCCAGCGCATCCATGGCCGCCATTGCCGGCGACCTAGCCGATTGCGAATCCATGCTGGCTCTCAAGGACCTGATGACAGCGCTGGGTTCCGCCAACATCGATTGCCGCCAGGACGGAGCAAAGCTAGATACCCGTGTCCGGTCCAGCTACTTATTCAACACCACAATCGCCGGCATTGAGCAGGCCGATGCGGTGGTGTTGGTAGGCTGTAATCCGCGCCTAGAAGCACCCGTCCTGAACGCGCGCATTCGCAAGCGCTGGGTCGCCGGGAATTTTACCGTTGGCGTCATCGGCCCCGAGGCCGATTTGACCTACCCGACTACGCTAGTAGGCACCAGCGCCAAGGATTTGGAGGTCATTGCTGCTGGCAAGGGTCACTTCGCTAAGGTGCTGAAAAACGCCGAGAAGGCCATGATCATCGTCGGTCAAGGCGCGCTGAAGGGCGAAGACGGCGCGGCGGTGCTGAACCTGGCCCGTCAGGCCGCCGACAAACTGGGCATGATCAAACCTGGCTGGAACGGTTTCAACGTCTTGCATACGGCCGCGGCCCGCGTCGGCGGACTGGATCTCGGGTTTGTGCCGGGCGAGGGCGGGCTCGACGTGGCCGGTATCCTCGCCGGGGCGCAATCGAGCACAATTAATATGGTCTACCTCCTATGCGCCGATGAGATTGACACACAGGCCTTGGGGGACGCCTTCGTCATTTATCAGGGTCATCACGGCGACGCAGGCGCGCACCGTGCCGACGTGATCTTGCCGGGTGCCGCTTACACGGAAAAGAATGCTACTTACGTAAATACAGAAGGCCGTGTGCAGTTGGGCCGTCGCGCTATCTTTCCGCCAGGCGAAGCTCGAGAGGATTGGACTATTATTCGTGCCTTGTCGGCCGTCCTAGGCCAAACGCTGCCCTATGACGACCTCAAGGCCGTGCGCGCGAAGTTGGTAGAGGCCAACCCCAACTTTCTGAATATCAACCAAACCACGCCGGCGGAATGGGGAAGCTTTGGCACCGAAGGCGCGATCTCCGACGCGCCGTTTGCCAGCCCCGTTTGCAACTTCTATATGACCGACCCCATTAGTCGCGCGTCGGAAACAATGGCGCATTGCATTGAAACCTTCGGTAAGGACGACGAAAGGAAGACCGGCACCGATGGTTGAAATCTGGGATAATTACATCTGGCCGACGGCCTGGATCGTAATCAAGATCGTGGCGATCATAATTCCGATCATGCTGTCGGTAGCCTATTTGACACTGGCCGAACGAAAGGTCATCGGCGCCATGCAACAGCGCCGCGGCCCCAACGTGGTGGGCCCATTCGGGTTGCTTCAACCCATTGCCGACGGGGTCAAGCTGTTCCTCAAGGAAACTGTGATCCCGGCCAGCGCCAACCGCGGCGTGTTTATCGCAGCCCCCTGCATCACCTTTATCCTGGCGTTGGTTGCCTGGGCGGTGATCCCCTTCGACCACCAGATGGTCCTAGCCGATATCAATGTGGGTATTCTTTATCTGTTCGCGATTTCATCGCTTGGCGTTTACGGCATTCTAATGGCCGGCTGGGCATCGAACTCGCGCTATGCGTTTTTGGGCGCCATGCGTTCAGCGGCGCAGATGGTCTCGTACGAAGTCTCCATGGGTTTTGTCATCATCACCGTCTTGTTATGCGTCGGCTCGCTGAATCTCAGCGACATCGTGATGGCGCAGAAGGGTGACTATGGGATATTCAACTGGTTCGTCTTCCCGCTGTTCCCCATGGCCGTGGTGTTCTTCATCTCCACCTTGGCGGAAACCAACCGGCATCCCTTCGATCTGCCGGAAGCGGAGGCCGAATTGGTGGCCGGCTACAACGTCGAATACTCCGCCATGACCTTCGCCCTGTTCTTCCTCGGCGAATACGCGAACATGATTCTAATGTCGGCGATGACGGCGGTGCTGTTCCTGGGCGGTTGGTTGCCGCCCGTCGACACCTATCCGTTGGACGCCGTTCCGGGACCTATCTGGCTAGCCCTAAAGATCGCGTTCTGCCTATTTATCTTCCTTTGGGTGCGCGCCACGTTCCCGCGTTACCGCTATGACCAGCTAATGCGGCTCGGTTGGAAAGTGTTTTTGCCGATCTCATTGGCCGCCGTAGCGATTGTTGCCGGCGTACTGGTGGCCTTTGACTGGCTACCGAAGGGATAAGGAGGAGATCTCATGAATGCCATCGCACGCGGTGTAAAATCCATCTTCCTTGCAGAACTTATGAGCGGTATGGCCCTCACGCTGAAGATGTTCTTCAAGCCGAAGGTAACGGTAAACTACCCATATGAAAAAGGGCCGTTGAGCCCACGGTTCCGGGGCGAACACGCGTTGCGCCGGTATTCCAACGGGGAGGAGCGCTGCATCGCCTGCAAACTCTGCGAGGCCATCTGCCCAGCCCAAGCTATCACCATCGAGGCCGAACCCCGTGAGGACGGATCGCGGCGCACGACCCGCTACGACATCGACATGACCAAGTGCATCTACTGCGGCTATTGTGAAGAGGCCTGCCCTGTGGACGCCATCGTTGAAGGACCAAATTTCGAGTTCGCCACGGAGACCCGTGAAGAACTCATGTACGACAAGGCCAAGTTGCTCGCTAATGGGGACCGTTGGGAAACGGAAATCGGCGAGCGCCTGCGTCTCGACGCGCCGTATCGCTAGGCGCGCGCGAAGTCAAATGAGGAGGGATGACGAAAGACCATGATAGAAGCCCTGGCCTTTTATATGTTTGCCTGTACGGCTGTGGCATCGGCCGTGCTGGTCATATCGGCCCGAAATCCAGTGCACTCAGTGCTGTTCCTGATCCTGACCTTCTTCAATGCGGCCGGTCTGTTCGTAATGTTGGGCGCGGAATTCCTCGCCATGATCCTGGTGGTCGTCTACGTGGGCGCGGTCGCCGTGCTGTTTATGTTCGTGGTCATGATGCTAGACATCAACTTCGTCGAGCTGCGCCAAGGTTTTCTCCAATACCTGCCCATCGGTGCTCTTATCGGGATCATCTTGCTGGTTGAACTGCTGGTTTTGGTCGGCGGTTGGGGCATGGCCCCCGAAGCAGCGAATTCCGCCGGTGCCCCCACCCCGGACATCGGGGTGACTACTAATACCCACGCGTTGGGTGAGATCGTCTACACCCAATACATATACCTGTTCCAGGCGGCGGGCATGATCCTGCTGGTGGCCATGATCGGAGCCATCGTATTGACGCACCGCCAGCGCGTCGGAGTAAAGAAACAGAACATTGGCAATCAGTTGGCTCGAAGCGCAAACGATGTCGAAGTCCGTAAAGTCGAAGTCGGGAAGGGAATCTGATGCTAGATATCGGTCTTGCCCATTACCTGAGCGTTGCCGCCGTGCTGTTTACACTTGGTATTTTTGGCATCTTTCTGAACCGAAAGAACGTAATCATCATTCTCATGTCCGTGGAACTAATGCTGTTAGCCGTGAACATCAACCTGGTGGCTTTCTCCGCCGAGTTGAGCGACCTGGTCGGGCAGGTGTTTGCCATGTTCGTCCTCACCGTGGCTGCAGCGGAAGCGGCCGTGGGTCTTGCGATCTTGGTAATCTTCTTCCGTAACCGCGGCACCATCGCTGTCGAAGACATCAACGTGATGAGCGGCTGAGGGCGCGGTTATGCTGGATATTTTAGTCGTTTTCCTGCCACTTTTCGGCTCCGTAATAGCTGGCATCATCATCTTCGTGCCGGCGGCTGATAAGGAAAAGCAGCACAGCCTCGATTTGCTTGCTCAATGGGCAACCTGCGCCAGTCTAGTGCTTTCCATGATCTGCGCCATCGTTGTGTTCAAGGACGTGGCTTTAGAAGGCAACGCGCGTACGACAGAGCTGTTCACCTGGATCGATTCCGGCGCCCTTGAGGCCTCCTGGGCGTTGAAGGTCGACACCCTAACCGCCGTGATGATGATCGTCGTCACCGTGGTCTCGGCCATGGTGCATATCTATTCCGTCGGTTACATGCACCACGACCCAGCGATCCCACGGTTCATGTGCTATCTGAGCTTGTTCACCTTCTTCATGCTCATGCTGATCACCTCCGACAACCTTGTACAGCTTTTCTTCGGTTGGGAAGGGGTGGGCCTTGCGTCCTATCTTCTGATCGGCTTTTGGTATAACAAACCCACAGCCAACGCCGCCGCCATCAAAGCGTTTCTGGTCAATCGAGTTGGCGATTTCGGCTTCGCGTTGGGTATCTTCGCCGTGTTCATGCTATTTCAAACAGTAGAACTAGATACCATATTCGCCGCTGCAGAAGGGAAGAAAGACGCGACCTTCGTCATCTTTGGCGCCGAAGTGCACGCGCTCACGGCATGCTGTCTGCTGCTGTTCGTCGGCGCCATGGGCAAATCGGCGCAGTTGGGGCTGCATACGTGGCTGCCAGACGCCATGGAAGGTCCGACCCCGGTTTCCGCCCTGATCCACGCCGCGACCATGGTGACCGCCGGCGTGTTCATGGTCGCTCGCCTGTCGCCAATTTTCGAGTTTTCCGATACGGCATTGACAGTCGTAACCCTGGTCGGCGCGACGACGGCGATTTTCGCCGCCACCGTGGGCTGCGTACAGAATGACATCAAACGTGTCATCGCCTATTCCACTTGTTCGCAGTTGGGTTACATGTTCTTCGCTTGCGGCGTCTCGGCCTATTCAGCAGGCGTCTTTCACCTGATGACGCACGGCTTCTTTAAGGCCCTGTTGTTCCTGGGCGCCGGTTCGGTGATCCACGCCATGTCCGATGAGCAGGATATGCGCCGCATGGGTGGCATCTGGAAGCACATAAAGGTGACCTACGCGCTGATGTGGATCGGATCGTTAGCTCTCGCGGGCGTGCCGTTCTTCGCCGGCTTCTATTCCAAGGATATAGTTCTAGAGGCGGCCTATGCGGCCGAGACGGGGATTGGGCAATACGCGTTCTGGCTCGGCATTTTGGCGGCGTTCCTGACGGCGTTCTATTCCTGGCGGTTACTGTTCATGACTTTCCATGGCGAACCACGCGCCGACGAGAAAACCATGGCCCACGTTCACGAAAGCCCCAAGGTGATGATCCTGCCGCTGTTCGTGTTAGCCATTGGCGCCTTATTCTCTGGCTATGTGGCCTACGACTACTTTGTCGGCGTCAAGGCTGCGGAATTCTGGGGCGACGCGATTCTAATCCTCGAGCAACATAAGGCGTTAGAAAACGCCCATCACGTGCCGACTTGGGTGAAATTGTCACCCATTGTCGTCGGTGTCTTGGGGATCGGGTTGGCTTACGTCCTCTATATTCAGCGCACCGATATTCCCGGAAAGATCACCGAAAAATTTCAGGCCATCTATCAGTTCTTGCTCAACAAGTGGTACTTCGATGAGCTTTATGAATTCTTGTTCGTTCGTCCATCGTTTGCACTGGGCCGCGGGTTCTGGAGGGTGGTCGACGAGATTATCATCGACGGATTGGGACCAGACGGTATTTCCAATACGGTGCGCCTGGCAGCCAAGAGGGTGGCGGCGTTGCAGTCGGGGTATCTCTATCACTATGCCTTCGCCATGCTGATCGGGGTCGTTGTGATTATGACCTGGTATTTAGTTGGGCACAGCGGATGACTAGGATTGAATAACACATGAGCGGTCTTCCCATCCTGTCCCTGTTGACGTTCCTGCCTTTGGTGGGTGCGTTGTTCATCTTCTCGATCCGCGGTGACAACGAGACGGTGGCGCTCAACGCACGAAGCGTGGCGTTATGGACCACGGCCATCAACTTCTTCCTGTCGCTCTACATCTGGTTCAACTTCGATCCATCGACGGCCGACTTCCAGTTCGTCGAAAAAGTCGAATGGATGCCGGTGCTGGGCCTTCAATACCACATGGGCATCGACGGCATTTCCATGCTGTTCGTGTTACTCACGACACTACTGTCGCCGATCTGTATCCTGGCAAGTTGGGAAGCTATCCAGACCCGGGTAAAGGAGTACATGATATCCTTCCTAATCCTTGAAACGCTGATGGTAGGGATGTTCTGCGCCCTAGACCTGATGGTGTTCTACATATACTTCGAAGGCGTCCTGATCCCCATGTTCTTGATCATCGGGATCTGGGGTGGACCCCGGCGCGTGTATGCAGCGTTCAAGCTGTTCCTCTACACCCTGTTGGGTTCGGTCCTAATGCTGCTGGCGATGTTTGCTATGTACGTGGACGCAGGCACCACCGACATCGTCCAACTCATGAACCACAACTTCCCGGCGGAGCTACAAACCTGGTTGTTCCTGGCCTTCTTCGCATCCTTCGCGGTGAAGGTCCCTATGTGGCCGGTGCACACTTGGCTGCCGGACGCCCACGTTGAGGCGCCGACGGCCGGTTCAGTGATACTGGCCGGCGTGCTGTTGAAATTCGGCGGCTA
>DFRF01000124.1 GCA_002378125.1 Rhodospirillaceae bacterium UBA3470
TTCCATTTTCAGGAAGAGGCGCCGGGCGCAGTCTTCTGGCACCCAAATGGCTGGATTCTTTTCTCTAAGTTGATCGACTACATGCGCACTCGACAGGAGCGCGCCGGATACGTGGAGATTTCCACGCCGACGGTTATGGATCGCTCGCTTTGGGAACGGTCGGGCCATTGGGAAAAGTTTGGTGAGAACATGTTCCTTACGCAAACCGAAGATGACCGCATGTTCGCGTTGAAGCCCATGAACTGTCCAGGCGGTATTCAAGTCTACAAGCAGGGCATGACGTCCTACCGTGATTTGCCTCGGCGAATTGCCGAATTCGGCAAGGTGAACCGCTATGAGCCGTCGGGTGCACTGCACGGGCTAATGCGGGTGCGCGAGTTCACCCAGGATGACGCCCACATCTTCTGTTCTCCTGAGCAAATGGAGGCGGAATGTCGGATTGTCGTAGAACTGATCATGGATATCTACAGGGACTTTGGGTTCGAAGACGTGCGCATTAAGTTTTCGGATAGGCCTAAAAATCGTATTGGTTCCGACGCCGTCTGGGATCAGCTAGAAGCCGCTCTCAAGGGTGCCTTGGAAGGCATGGGCCATACAGATTACAGCTACAATCCAGGCGAGGGCGCTTTTTATGGGCCGAAGCTCGAGTTTGTGTTGCGCGATGCGATTGGCCGAGATTGGCAATGCGGGACCCTGCAGGTCGACATGAACCTACCGGAACGTCTAGATGTTCACTACATCGACGAACATGGCGAGAAAAAGCGACCAGTCATGTTGCACCGAGCCTTGTTTGGATCCCTGGAACGATTCACCGGAATCTTAATCGAGAACCATGCCGGCCGTCTGCCGTTTTGGCTTGCGCCGTTACAGGTGGTTGTCGCGACCATCACCAATGAATTGGATGACTACGCTCGCAAGGTGCTAGCGAACCTGAGCGCCGCCGGCCTACGAGCCGATTTGGACGCTCGCAATGAGAAGATCAACTACAAGGTCCGCGAACACAGTCACGCTAAGGTTCCGGTGATCATGGTCGTTGGCGCCCGAGAGGCGAAAGAGGGAACGGTTGCCCTCCGCCGGCTCGGCGGCAAGCAACAGGAAGTTCTTGCACTGGAAGACGCGCTGGCTAGACTAGTCGTCGAAGCGCGGAGTCCGGCGGAAACTACATAATAAAATACCCATATTCATCGGGCTTGGGGTACGGTCGCATAGTCGGCCAGGCGCTTGGCACGGCCAGCCATTTGAGGGACTGGCTGGCATTGGATGAATAAACGAGGAGACGGTTAGATCACCAGACGACCTTTTAATCAGCCGCCGGCCAAGGAAGGCCCGCGGGTGAACGACGATATCACGGTGGAAAGTATCCGCCTGATTGATGCCGATGGCGAGCAAGTCGGTGTAGTTTCCGTGGCCGAAGGAATTGATTTGGCCGACGAGGCTGGATTGGATTTGGTTGAGATTTCGCCCAACGCCAGTCCGCCCGTTTGCAAAATTTTGGATTATGGTAAATATAAGTACGAGGCTCAAAAGAAGGCCAACGAGGCGCGAAAGAAGCAAAAGACGATTGACGTCAAAGAGATAAAAATGCGCCCCGGGATCGACGAACACGATTACCAGGTTAAGATGCGTTCGGTCCGGAAGTTCTTGGACAATGGCGACAAGGTCAAGATGACCATTCGGTTTCGTGGCCGCGAGATGGCCCACCAGGATTTAGGCGTGCGTGTGCTGGACCGCGTCCGCGACGAGTTGGACGAAGAGGTCAAGATCGAGCAGTTCCCAAGGACCGAAGGCCGCTTAATGACGATGGTGGTTGCGCCCAAGTAGCGCTGCGCCTTCGCTCAGAACCGACGGGGGCTCAGCCCCGCCTGGAACCAAATCATGAAACTGTAGAAGTCGAATACAGGCATGCCCAGCGCGTCGGACACGTCGGATGCGTACGGCACCATGTTCGTGCACTCCAGCACCAGTGCGCCGATGTTCGGGTGTTGTGTGCAAAGCGCGCGTCCGGCGGCGATGATGTCGGCGCGGGACTGGTCTATATCCAAGGCCGTTTCGTCGCCCAGTATAACCCGGGTGAACTCTTGCCCCGCTTCCGTGCCAATGATTGGCGTGTCTAATGGCACGCCGGCACTCTTCAGATGGTCCGGCGTCAGCGTCGTGCCCGAGATAGTGACGATGCCGACCCTTTTGTCTGGCGGAAGGATTGCCCCCGCCCAGGGCACCTGCATGAGGCTCGACGATGCCACGGGGATGCCGGCGGCTGCGGACAGCTCCGCTTGGAACAGGGTCAAGAACCCACAGTTGGTGGTGATCCCGTCGACGCCGGTTTTGACCAGGTCGCGGGCCGCATCCAGGAACGGTTCCAACAGGCCTTTCGCGTTCTGGCGCACCACCCGGTCGGGGTTGGCGTCTGCGACAACCTTGTAGAGGACAGGAAATGGCCAGGTGGCCGCGTTGCCCGTGTCGCCTTGGATGCGCGGGAACTGGGATTCTAACATCAAAATCCCGACAGCCGCCTCATAGATATTCTTGCCACCTTTAACCTTGCCCGTTTGCACGCTGGTGTCTCCCTGGCTGAAGTCGTCACCGCAGCAAATTATTCAGCGGTGTGCTCGACGAGATAAATTCTCAAAAAGCCTTCCTTGATGCCGCAGGTGATTTCATACAAGCGACGCGAAATATGCGATTCCATGGCAGCCGCGGCGGCGTCTGCGTATTGGTGGCGGATGGCGTTCAGCACCGCGGGGAACTGATAAAAGTCGGAGATTTCCCGTGATTGCAACTCCCTGTAGAAGAACCTTCGCCCAGAAATCAATTTCAGAAAACCCTACGACGTGAGCCAGCTTAGAATTCCACGGGGCGGTGTGCGGCAGAAGCTATGCTGTCTTGCCAATTCGCCCTCGTTGACCCGCCCGCTCGGTTTGAATCGATAGACGATCAATAGTTCCTTAAGCATCTCGTGCGCCTTTTCGACGTTGCTAGAGGATTTCTTGTGCCCAGATGGCATAAGGCATAGTTCTTCATCGGGTCGTGCCCAATTAACTGGATATAACATCGTATACAGATTTGCCAAACCCATTTCGAAAAGACCCATAGTTGGGTCAGGGTTGATTGTGGCCGCCGTAGGCTTTGTTCGTAGAGTAAGGCCCGAATATACGCCTTCGCGGTGTCAGCGAGCTCCAGCGCTAGCCGCAAACGTGCCCGTAGCGCTCGGTACAGAAGGCCAATCTCATAGGGAATGGTCGGCAAATAGAACTGGAAAACCAGCCTCTGGGCGTGGGAATCGTCATATGTTTTCTTGAGAAGATGAGAAAGGCGTTCCGCGGATAGCGAGGACGTGAGGTATGTTAAAAACAGGTGCTGATCGCTTGCAAAGAGACAGAGGGAGGGCTATAAACCGCCCTCTTCCGCGTGGTCAGGCTCAAAAGGGCATGCCCAGCTACGTCGAACTGAACCTCGAAAGATGGAGGACAGAAAATGCCCAAGATGAAGACCAAGTCGAGCGCCAA
>DFRF01000013.1 GCA_002378125.1 Rhodospirillaceae bacterium UBA3470
CCATCCAATGGATCGACAAGCCAAAATGGCTTGTCGTCTACCGACGGAATGTGGCCGGCGGAAGCCGCTTCTTCGCTGACCACAGGGAAGGCGCGTGCAATTTCCGTGTCAATGGCCGTCAAAATCACGTCCTCTGCTGCCTGGTCGGCGGCGGTCACCGGCGAGAGATCATCCTTCGTATCAACGGCAAAATCGGTCGCATAAATCGTCATAATGGCGTCGCCAGCCCGACGCGCGATGTCCACGACCTGTTCAGCAAGACCTTTTTCATTGGTCAGCAAGGTAGGATGTCCCCGTTATTGGAGATCGTCGAAGGAGACGGATTCCGTGACGAACCGCCACGCCTGGAAACTATCCGACCAATGGTGGGCCGCCAAGCCGGCTTTTTGTTTGAGCCGACCTACGAAAATGGCCGGATCAGGCAATTGGTCCCATACCGAAGGCAGGAAAAGGGCGCGCCGCTCTCCATCGGCGATCACCAATCCGTCTACATTTGGTCGCAACTGCGCCATGAATTCCTGTTCGGATGCAAATATTAACGGGCTTTGGGAACTTAACACGGAGATGGATAGTTGCAGCTCATTTCGTTCTGTTGGTGCTAGTGGCGGAAATCTTGGGTCTTTGAAAGCGGCCTGAAAGGCATTGTTGGAAATATCAGCCACCAGCGGACGGTGTGCTTCGGGCGAACCGATGCAGCCCCTGAGTTTACCGCTCCGCGTCAACGTAATGAAACATGCACCTGTCTGGCGTAGTTCTGGCGCATGTTTATTCAAATCTACCGGGACCGGCTGGCTGTGTTTGAGACCATGGTCGATGGAGGCTGCGGCCAGAAGGACCAACGTGAACCCATGTTCGTCCAGAAGCGCCTTGGTCGCGGCGCCAAAATCCGTCTCTCCATCAAGGGCTGGTGCGACGGATACTGGCGTGGAGGTTTTCGTCTTTTTGCGAACGGTCTTTCCCCATACCATCTTGGTCGTTCGTGATGGCGCGGTTTCGTCAAAAAACAGCCAAGATCCATAACCGACTACTCGGTTTTTCGGCCCCGCCGTGTCACCTGAATTGCGAAGGTCTACCATCTCCACCGACATTTTTCGTTCCTTGGCTGCCACCAAAAGACCGCCTACAGGAAATCGCCCGCAGGCGCCTTGATGGGCTATCTGCGTGGGGGCTAAATCCAGAATCGCTTGGCTAGTTTTTGCGTCGAGTGCCCGCGCGCTTTCGTAATCCAAATAGTGGCTGAGGTCAGAACTGACGACGATCAGCGTTTCTCTGCCGCCCCACAAGTGGTTGAGCACCTCGGCCACAGATTCCGGACTGGTCTGGCCGACAACGATCGGCAGCAAGCTGAAATCATCCAGCACCCGTTGGAGAAATGGCAGATGGACTTCCAGGCTATGTTCCATTTCATGGGTGGGGTCAAAAACTTCCACCTGTGGGAACTTCAAGGCACGGCCCCTGAGCGCGGCATCGATGGGAATTTCACCAAGCGGCGTGGCGAAAGCATCGGCGCTGGAGAGCGCCAGGCCTTGAACGGCGACACGATGGCAGGGGCCCAACAGAACAACCCGCTTGATCACAGCCTTTACCGGCTCCAGGCGTGTATAGGCGGTGGCCGCGATCGGGCCAGAGTAGATAAACCCGGCATGTGGTGCGATGAGCGCCTTCGGTACCCGGGCGTCGCCTTTGTCCGCATCCGCCAAATAGGCGTCGAGATTGGCCCCCAGTTCGGTGGCGGTGTCGGGATAAAATTGTCCTGCGACGGCTGGTTTACGTATCGCGTTCATGGGTGAAGACCAATGCGTGTTGTTTCTCTCAATAGGCGCAGTGTAGCGCGAATTGATGTGTCATTTCCATGCCGCATAGGCCTTGCAGCCGACTAGAT
Source organism: Rhodospirillaceae bacterium UBA3470 (assembly GCA_002378125.1). Classification (GTDB taxonomy): domain Bacteria; phylum Pseudomonadota; class Alphaproteobacteria; order Rhodospirillales; family Casp-alpha2; genus UBA3470. Next base: position 1,883 of record DFRF01000013.1, read on the forward strand.
GAAGTAAAATTTCAGATGCGAACGGTCATGCCGTCGGCCAATGAACGTCGATAGGCCAATAAGGCCGGGATGATGCTGGCTAGCGCGCCGGATACTAGCACTAGACCAAGGATCAGCCATTCGCGAAGCTGTGGCATGTCGATGGGGATAAACAACCCGAGCTGCGTTTCCACGACCGGCTGCAGGATAACCATAGCCGAGTACAGTAGGACTAGACCCAATAAACAGCCAAGGGCGGCGATGAACAGGGCTTCGATCAGGAACATGGCCCCGATGTGAAGCGGCCGTGCCCCGATCGCCCTGAGGATAGCCATTTCCCGGCGCCGTTCGTTGAGACTTGCCAGCATCATTGTCAGCATGCCCAACAGGCCGCCGGCGACAACTAGGATGGCGACCGCGCCCAAAGCGGCCTCGGCGGTGCCCATCAATCCCCAGAGTTCCTGCAAGGCAACGCCGGGAAGAATGGCCAAAAGCGGTTCACGGCGGAAGTTGTTGATCTCACGAAGTACGCGAAAGGCGCTGAGGCGTGAATTCAGACCGACCATGAAAGCGGTAATGGAACGGGGCGTGAGGTCCATCTTACGGACCGCCTCGGCATCCATGCTCATGCCCGGTACGCGCGAGCCGTCCTTCCAGTCGACATGGATCGCGGTGATGCCTTCGACGCTAACATGGACCGTCCGGTCCACGGGGGTGCCCGTGTGTTCTAGAATGCCGGATACCGTGAACGGTTTGTCATCGTGTTTTGCAAATCCTGCAGTGCCTAGGCCGTGGGCGATCACGATTTTATCGCCTATGCTGTATCCGAGATTTCGCGCCACCTCGGCGCCTAATACGGTTTCGAAAACATCTTCGAACGGCTTTCCATTCCGAAACTTCAATTGGCGGCTCTGGCCGTAGCTGTAGTGTTTGAAGTACGTTTCGCTGGTGCCCATGACCCGAAAGCCACGATGCGAATCACCTAACGAAATGGGAATGGTCCACTTGACGTCTTTACGCGCGGCGACGGCCTGGTAACTGCGCCAGCTAATGTTGTTAGTGGCATTACCGATGCGGAAGACGGAATAGAGCAGTAATTGAATGGAGCCACTGCGCGCACCGACGATCAGGTCGGTGCCGGAGATTGTGTTGGCGAAGCTGAGTTTAGCATCCTGTCGGACCTTTTCGACGCCGAGCAGCAGCATGACGCTGAGTGCGATGGCGAACACGGTTAGGAAAACGGTCAGCCGCCGGTTGATCAGGCTGCAAAGGGAAATGTTGATAATGGCAGCGAGCGTCGTCATGCCGTCGCACCATTGATATCGGCCAAGGTGACTTGCCGGTCGAACCGCGTGGCCAGGCGGGAATCATGGCTGACAAACAGAAGCGCCGCATCGGTAGTCGTGACTTCCTCAAACATCAAATCCATGAAGGTCGCGCGGACTGCGTGATCAAGGGCCGATGTCGGCTCATCGGCAATAACCAACGGCGGCGCGCCGATCAAGGCGCGGGCAACGGCAATCCGTTGTTGCTGTCCGGTGCTGAATGCCGATGCGGGACGGGCTGCGACCTTGTGCGCATCCAGATTCATGTGTCTGAGAAGCCGCCGGGCCTCGTTTTTCACGCTTTCTGATCTTTGTTGCGCGGCCGCCTTGCGCCGTTGTGAGAACCGACAAGGGAGAATCACATTGTCCATTGGCGAGAGGTAGGGGATCAGATTGAACATCTGAAAAACGAATCCGATGTGATCGGCACGGAACCGATCTCGGCCGGCGCCACTCAGGTCACCAAGGCGGACATCATTGACAGTAACATGACCGGTCTCTGGAACCGTCACGCCGCCTAAGATATTGAGAAGGGTGGTTTTGCCGCTACCGCTTGGACCTTCCAGAAAGACGCGTTCCCCTGCACGAACCTCGAACGCAGGGATATCAAGGACAAGCGGCGCGTCGCGGTGCCATCGAAACCGCACATCGCTCAATTCGATCATCGCGGCGCTCAAGCTGTCGACCCCTCCGTTCGACGATCTTTAGAATTTCAAGCGCGTCGCCTTTGCTGTCAACTCTGTAATCCCTTGGCCCTTGCTCGTTATCCAGCGCGCCACAAGCTCATGGGCGGAGGGGAAGACCTTGAAAAACTCAACGTCGGCTCCGGTCAGCTTCTCGGGGTGGTCGCAATGGAAATGATAGTGGGCCGTGAATTCCGAATGGATTTCGCCGTCGGCATGTTTGTCATGTTCTTTGTGTTCTTTGTGTTCGTTGTGTTTATGTTCGTCTTGCTTGGCATGTTTCTCGTGTTTGTGTTTGTGGTCGTGAGCATGATCATGCCCGTCTTTGTCACCGTCCAAAAGGGCCGAGGCCACTTCGGTTTTTTCCAAATGGCAGTGGGCTCCTGACGTGAGCCTGATAAGGCGTTTCGCTTCCTTTAATTTCTCCGTGGCCGCCACGACGGCTTTTCTTTCACTGTCGGTTCTTGCTGCATGCTCGAAGCCTACAGCATCTGCACCAGGGACAACCAACTCAATTTCAACCTCGTTACCTTCGATGGCAATCGAGAGTTGGCCAACGCCGTGTTCGTGCGCGCGTTCCGAGGCTTGGAGCGATGTGGCAAGGAAACCGGCGAGCGCCGTAATGGGGATCAGCAATATTGAGTGCTGAAGCATCGATGTGGGTTTCATGAACGCCTTCCAAGTTGGGGAATGGGAAGAAACGTTATATTGTAACAATTGATCTAACTGCAAACATAAACACACTTAAATTATAGTTTAAGGACCAAAATGATGCAGAGGGCTGGACGTCTGTCTTTACAATTTAATTCTCGTAAGGCTCGACCTTATCCCCTTTTAGTGTATAGGCGGTATCGATGCCCGCGGTACCGTCTACGTAGGTTAGCGACTGGTTGGTGGTCTCGATTGTCATCCGCCCGGTGATCCAAACCGGTTCATAAAGATTGGTCGACGTGTAAGCGTCCTTCAGAGTCACGTAGACAATCTGATTGGCGGGCGGCGGTGGCACGTGAATACACGCGCCGACATAGGGTACCAGCAGGAGTTCCTTGACCCCCGTGTCCTTGTGCTCCAAAGGCAGGGCATAACCAGGAAGACGGACAATCTGACCATCTAATTCGGCATTGGTCATCTTGTTGCGTTTGATAATTTCTTGTTCCAAACGGGAGTACTCGATGATGTAGTCATCCACATTTAAGCCTTGTCGGTTCAACCTTTCGCGGATTTCTGTTTCGTCTTCGAGTGCCTCGTCGACCTCGGATAGAAACCCGCGGCGTTTCATGTCACGGATACCGATCAAGATTTCGAAATCGGTTCGTTGGTCCATGGTCAGAGCCGTGAAGGGATTGTCTAGAGGTGCCATTTGGGGGACCAGGTTATCCCATTTAATATTATGCTTGTTATCCAACGCGTTAGTTGGCGGCGCTAGGATGAAAGTAAGGAAGAAAGCGGTGAAGCGAACAATGGACATGCGTGTTGGTTTCCCTTGTTAGCACGCCGTGAATATAGGCTTGTGAGGGTACGAATTCGAGCCATAAAGCAGGTAATAGCCGCATTAAGAATTTTCCGTTTCCGTGACATCACAAGACGGATACGTTGCATTTGGTGGCTGATGGGAGGACCCGCATGAAGGAGCCAGTCGTAAGTGAAAGTTCCGTTGCACCAAAAAAGGCGCAGCCATCCTTTGGCGAGGCAGCTTACTATTGGGTGAAACTGGGGTTTACCAGTTTTGGCGGCCCTGCCGGCCAAATCGCCATGATGCAATCAGAATGCGTTGATAAACGTGGCTGGATTGGCCAGGACGAATTCCTGCGCGGACTGAACTACGCCATGCTGCTGCCGGGGCCCGAGGCTCAACAGTTGGCGGCCTATATCGGATGGCGCTTGCATGGGGTGCGCGGCGCATTGTTTGCCGGCACCGCATTCATCGTACCGGGAATGGTGTTTATGATAGTTCTTGCTTGGGTTGCCGCATCTCAGGGCGATAGCACGTTGGTAAAAGCACTGTTTGAGGGCGTCAAACCGGTGGTCGTCGCGATCATTATTTACGCACTTTGGCGCATCGGTTCGAAAGCCTGCAATACGGCGTTGGCGATCGGTCTGGCCATCGCCGCCTTTGCCGCCATCAAATTTGGCGGGATCGCATTTCCAATTGTTGTCTTGACCGCAGGCTTATTCGGTGTGGTTCTGTCTGGCACGTCCTGGGGGCAGTTTGCAGGCGAGACCGATGGTGGGCCGACAGGCGACGCGGCGGCGTCGAGTTTCAAGCTCGCTGACGTTATCCGGCGTTGGGGCACGGTGTCGCTGTGGGCCTTAGCCGTGGGTGCGATACCTTGCGCCCTGGCCTTGACCATATTCGGTTCTACGCCGTACGCTGATGTTATTAAATTATTTACCACGGCTGCCTTCGTTACGTTCGGCGGCGCCTACGCGGTCTTGCCGTACATCGCCGACGCCGGCGTTAATGTATACAATTGGCTGACACCACCGGAGATGATCAACGGCCTTGCGCTGGCCGAAACCACACCGGGACCGTTAATCCTGGTGACTACGTATGTGGGCTTTTTTGCCGGATGGAAGGCGGCGGGGCTGGGAGCCGCCGTGCTGGCGGCCAGCCTGACTACTTTAGTCACCTTTTTGCCGTCGTTTTTGTTCATCATTGCCGGTGCGCCCTACATCGAGGACCTGCAGGCGCGAGCATGGGCTCGCAATGCCTTGGGTGCGATCACCGCCGCCGTGGTCGGCGTGATTTTCAATTTGGCCGTCTTCTTCGGAGAGACGGCCTTGGTTCAGGCCAGCGGGCCGCATTGGATCAATATTATTGCCGCGCTTGTCGCCTTCGTCTTGCTGTTCAAGGGTTGGGTTAGTGTGCCGCTCATGGTGGCGCTGGGGGCCGGATTTGGGGTAGTTACGCATCTTGCCTTCTAAGGTCGGATGCGCTTGACTTAGGCGTGGGCGATCCGGGCCGTGGCGAATAACAAGGCAAGATATCAAGGGTGCTTGACGCAATCATTGTAGGAGCCGGACCGGCTGGTCTGGTCTCCGCCATGCATTTGGCCAATGCGGGGCTAAATGCCGTCGTCTTAGAGGCCGATCCCGGTATTTCAGAGAACCTTCGGGGTTCGACCTTTCATCCTTCATCCTTGGATATGTTGGAGACCGCGTTCGGTGCCGCGGCGCCATTGATTGAACGGGGTCTTGTCGCACCCACCGTTCAATACCGCCGCCATGGCGAGGGTAAGATCGCCGAGTTCGATTTCGCTGACATCGCTGACCTGACCGACCATCCTTATCGGGTTCAGGCGGAGCAATACAAACTCTGTCAGATCCTGAACCAGATGTTAGCGAACCATTCAAACGTTGAGGTACGGTTTTCCTCTCGTGTTCGTACCCTGACCCAGGACGCTGGTGGCGTCACGGTCAACTTGGAGGATGGAGAAACTTTTCGGGCCGGGTATTTGGTCGGCGCGGATGGTGCCAACAGCGTTGTCCGGCAGACACTGGGCATTCCGTTTGAAGGGTTTACCTGGCCGGAACGCTTTCTCGTCGTTAGCACGCCCTTCGATTTCATCTCGGTGTTCCCGGACCTGTCATCGGTCAGCTACGTGGCGGATGCGGAAGAATGGTATTTCCTGCTTCAGATTCCAGATGGCCTTTGGCGGTGCATGTTCCCGACGCGCGCGGAAGAGGCGGATAATGACATCCTGTCTGATTCTTGCGTCCAGACCCGGATGACACGCATCCATAACCCGGGCGTGCCTTACAACGTGGTTCACAAGACCCTTTATAACGTGCACCAGAGGGTTGCCGATACATATCGGGTCGGGCGCATTCTGCTGGCCGGGGATGCGGCGCACATCAACAATCCTCTGGGCGGCATGGGGATGAACGGCGGTATCCATGACGCCTTCAATCTGGCGGAGAAGCTGGTTCCTGTTTTGCGCGGCGACGCCGATCCTTCGGCCTTGGATCGGTATGACGAAGAACGCCGGGGCGTTGCGATGGAATATGTCCAACGCATCTCCATTCAAAACAAAAAGGATTTGGAATCGGACGACCCGGCCGATCAGATAGCTTTCCGTGACCGGCTGTTGGCGGCGGAGGGGGATATGGCGAAACGGCGAGAGCTGCTGCTGCGTCTCTCCATGCTGGCGAGCCTTGGGAAGACAATCTGAACGCTCAGGCCGGCACCTCGCCGCCGGCTGTGGTACGGTGCATCTTGCGCGGCATATCTTCAGTGTAGTCGCGCACCGCGTAATGCATGACGCTGCGGTTGTCCCAGATTAGCACATCGCCGGGCTGCCACCGGTGCCGGTAGATGTTCTCAGGTTGGATCGCGGCCGCATAAAGGACATCAAGGATCGTCTTGCTCTCTTCATCGGTCATGCCCTCGATGCCGGCGGTAAAATGTGGGTTTACGAAAAGGGACTTCTTGCCCGATTTTGGATGGGTGCGGACGATGGGATGGGCGTGGGGTGGTTTGATTTCCGACGGATCAATCTTCCGCGCGTCGTTTGATTGCAGGCTACGTTCATAGGTCGCCATGCCGCTGTGCAGAGCCCTCAAAGGTGTGATTAGGGCCTTCATTCCATCCGATAGGCCTTCATAGGCCGCTACCATGTTGCAAAACATGGTGTCGCCATGGCCATCTGGGATAGTCAGCGCGTGTAAGCATGATGCTGCCGGGGGAACCTCCGAATGGGATATGTCCGAATGCCAATAGTCATTAGGCGCCCCGGGTTGGCCCGGTTTGTTTTCGAGGATGAGTACGGTATCGAACCCGTCAACGGTGGCACGTGTTTTTAGAGGATGGGGTTCAGCAGGGCCAAAATGTTCTGTGAAGGCGACCTGCGCAGCTGGTTCCAGGTCTTGCTCCGGAAACACAAGCACGTGGGACTTGTGAAAGGTGTCGCGGATGACACCCATCTGGTTGCCGTCCACCGTGGCCAGGTTGACGCCCTGGATTTCCGAACCCAGCGCGCCGCAAAGAGCTTTGATTTGCATGCTTCTCCCCTTTCGAAGCGCAAACCCTAACGTGTCTCCGAAACCGATACAACGGCTCGACATCGTGATATGCTGGCATCATGAATACGATGGTGCATCCCCCGGCCGAGGATTTTTCCAACGATGTTCTTGGTCGCTATTGGCATCGGCTTGATGACGGCAGGGTGCAATGCGACCTGTGTCCCCGGTTTTGTAAGCTCCGAGAAGGGCAGAGGGGTCTGTGCTTCGTGCGCGCCTGCGGGCCTAACGGCATGGTGCTGACGACCTATGGGCGTTCGTCTGGTTTTTGCATCGACCCCATTGAAAAGAAGCCGCTTAACCACTTCCTTCCAGGCACACCGATCCTAAGTTTCGGGACGGCCGGCTGTAACCTGACGTGCAAGTTCTGCCAGAACTGGAGCATCTCCAAGGCGCGGGAGTTCGATAAACTCCAGGACCAAGCGTCGCCCGTCGCCATCGCTCAGGCTGCTGTGCAGACCAAATGCCGATCTGTCGCCTATACCTATAATGACCCAGTAATATTTCTGGAATACGCCGTCGACACGGCCAAGGCGTGCCGCGAGCGAGGCATCAAGAATGTCGCCGTGACGGCGGGCTACATCTGTCCCGATCCACGTGCTGAGTTCTTCAAGTGGATGGACGCGGCGAACGTTGATTTAAAGGCTTTCACGGAGAAGTTCTACAAGGAACTCTGCACCTCACAGCTATCCAAGGTTTTGGATACGCTTAAGTACCTGAAGCACGAAACCGACGTGTGGTTCGAGATCACGGATCTAATTATCCCGGGCGAGAATGATTCTGAGAAAGAGATCGACGAAATGACTTCCTGGGTGGTCAAGCACCTGGGCGCAGATGTGCCTATGCATTTCAGCGCCTTCCATCCCGACTGGAAGATGATGGACAAACCGCGGACTCCAAAATCCACCCTGGTCCGCGCACGGGAGATCGCGTTGGCCAACGGGTTGCGCTACGCTTATACGGGTAATGTCCATGACTTTGACGGGCACAGCACGTACTGCCATGTCTGCAACCACCGTCTCATCGGCCGGGATTGGTATGAGCTTTCAGACTGGAAAATCCGTTTCGACGGCAACTATTCGGGCAACTGCACTAATTGTGGCGAACCGGTAGCGGGCGTGTTCGAGGAGACGCGCGGCGATTGGGGGCGCAAACGTGTTCCTGTGCGGATCCGCAAATAGTCCGTCGCGTGAGCCGTGACTTTGACCGTCCGTCCTGATAAACGTTTGCGCCAACTGGCGAATTCGGATCGACATTCGTAGGTAAGCATGAACAAGAAATGGTTGGCCCTGGCGCTTAAGGTCGCGGTGTCCGGTGGGCTGATATGGTATTTGGTTGGCAGCATCGACCTTGAAGCTGCCGAACGTCGCATTACCCAGACTGACCCGGTCATGTTGGTCGGCGCGGCGTGCCTACTTCTGTTCCAAATGCTCATTGCTGGGTTTCGTTGGAGAACTGTTTTACAGGGGATCGGTATCGGTTTGCAGTTTTGGGAAATCGTTCGTCTTTTTTATGTTGGGACCTTCTTCAACCAGGCCCTGCCCGGCGGCACTGGTGGAGATGTTGTGCGGGTCTACATGGTATACAAAGCCGATTGGGGGCTTCGGGGTGCATTGAACGGCGTGATCTTGGAGCGCGTCGCGACGGTGCTGGCCCTGGTCATGCTGGTGGTCGGAACGTTACCGTTTTTCATCACCAACCTGGACGCTTCGGGGCGGGCCTGGATCATTCCGTCGGTGGCCCTAGTCAGCGCGGTGGTCGCATTAGGTTTGGTGGTTATGTGTTTGTTGGACCGGCTGCCCGGCGGTATGCGCCGATGGCGGATCGTCCGCGGGTTGGGGGATCTGGCCGATGACGCGCGCGCCGTTTTCTTGAGGCCCAGTATCGCCATACCGGCACTGATATGGAGCGCGCTTGGCCATGTGAACATCGCGTTCGCAGTCTATGTCCTAGCCATTGGATTGAACCTAGACATCAGTGCGTTCGACTGCGTCGTCCTCATGCCGCCGGTGCTGCTTGCTATGACCATCCCCGTTTCCATTGGGGCTTGGGGCGTGCGCGAAAACGCCATGGTGGTAGCCTTTGGTCTGATCGGCGTCAGCGCTGAGGGGGCAACCGTATTGGGCGTTTTATTAGGTTTAGTAGGGTTAGCCGTGGCGATTCCTGGTGGCATCCTGTGGTTGTCTGGACGGAACCGGGGTGGGCCATCATTGTCGGATGTGGAAGCGGAATTGGCGTCCGCCAAGTCGAAGGAACACTAATCCAGTTCTGTCTTAGGAGCGGCACAACAAACGCCTAATTCGAAATTCCTTGAAACGTAGGCCCAGAGCGCCTTTTCTTTCGGTATAGAATACCTACATGAAGAAACACGCGGTCAATTTCCGGCCGACATGCCACCACGGAGGAATTCATGAAAGTCTCTTTCGCCAATCTGAGCCAGCCGACCAGCGGCGCGGCTGTGGTATTTGCGCTGGAAGGGCGCAAGCTGACCAATGCCGGTCAGCAGCTCGACAAGGCGACCAAGGGTTCTATCGGCCGCGCCATGAAGGCCAGCCGTTTCAAGGGGAAGAAGGGCCAGTCCCTAAATGTCCTGGCCCCTAATGGCTCAAAACTTGGCTGCGTGCTTCTGATCGGGCTTGGCAAGGTGAAGGACTTGGATGATCAGGTCTGGCAGAACGCCGGCGGTGCGGCCTACGCGGGCCTGGCGAACACGGGCCTAAGTGTTGTCAATGTGCTTGTGGACGGGATAGACGGTTCCAAAGTGAAAGCTGGCGACGCCGCCGCCAACGTGGCCTATGGGGCGAATCTTCGGTCTTACCGGTTCGACAAGTACAAGACTCAGCTGACAGACGACACGAAGCCCAGCGTTAAATCTATGAAAGTGCTTAGCCACGCCACCGCAGCGGCCCGTAAGGCCTATGCGCCGCTGGCGAAGATCGCGGATGGGGTCGTTATGGCCCGCGATCTAGTGTCGGAGCCGCCGAATGTGCTCTATCCGGAAAGCCTGGCCAACCGGTGCAAGGAACTAACCAAGCTGGGCGTCAAAGTCCAAATCCTAGGTGAGGCGCAGATGAAGCGTCTGGGCATGGGCGCGCTCTTGGGCGTTGGTCAGGGATCCATACGAGAGAGCAAGATGGTCGTCATGCAATGGAACGGCAGCGTCGCCAAGGACAAGCCTGTGGCTTTCGTCGGCAAGGGTGTCACCTTCGACACTGGCGGTATTTCTCTGAAACCAGGTGCCGGCATGGAAGACATGAAGTGGGACATGGGCGGCGCCGGCGCCGTCGCGGGGGCCATGCTGGCGCTGGCCTTGCGCAAGGCCAAGGCCAACGTGATCGGCGTTTGCGGGCTGGTGGAAAACATGCCCGACGGCAAGGCCATGCGCCCCGGCGACATCGTTACCTCGATGTCGGGCCAGACGGTGGAAGTGCTCAACACCGATGCCGAAGGGCGGCTGGTGTTGTGCGACGCGCTGACCTGGGTGCAGCAGGAGTACAAGCCCGCCCGCATCGTGGACCTGGCCACGCTGACCGGCGCCATGCTGATCGCACTGGGGCATGAACACGCCGGCC
>DFRF01000133.1:0-14826 GCA_002378125.1 Rhodospirillaceae bacterium UBA3470
GGTTTGTTCTAATGTAGGGGATCACACGATCCGTTAAACATGACATTTGGTGCCAGGGCGCGCCGCTCTAAAAGGGTTGTCACTTTTGACGCTAAGTAATTGATATTGTTGAATTGTGGAAATACCGTAGGGGTCGCCACCTATCTTTCAAGTGATTGATTTTATTGGAGAAATAGAAGGGCAGACACTTTGGATCGAAAAGGGTAGACACTTTTGTTCTAGCTTTGGTCCTCATTCTGGTCTTACAGGCGTTGCCTGACACCTTCAGCAAGCATTTCTTTTCTGACCTTTGCGACGTAAGTTTCGACGTCCTGCATGTTCTGATGGTTCGAGATCGACATGATTTCCTGAGTCGTGCAGAGCATTGGCGGCTCGGCCAGATAGCATAACATCGCCTTCCCCAGCCTGTTTTTATGTGTAGAGTTGAGTGTGTCTACAAGGCTTAGTCACCGATAAAACCTCTACCAACATGATCCCGGATGAAACCGGCCCCGATTTGCACCAGGCGTTCAACAATTTCCTTTCCTGTTTCCGCATCACAGTATTTTGGATCGCCTCCCCATACGCCAGCGGGTGCCGTTTCCGCTGCAGTCACAGGTGCTTGGAAAACCACGCCGTCATATGTGATTGTCCCAAATCCGGTTACGTTAACGCCACGCGCGTAGAGGTCAGTTTGCGGCACACCTAAAAGATCTAGGCGGAGAAATTCTGGGAAATAATGAAGCCCGACTGAGGTCAATGGGTCGGCACCGTGACCAGATGCTTTCGCGGCTTCCTCGGATCCGCGTATGTCTCGCAGCAATGCGTAGGCAATTTGCCAGAGATACATAGATGGGATGAATAGATCTTTTTCGTGGCGCAAGCGCAACGTTAACTCTGCAATTGGAGCAACATTCCCCCCATGCCCATTGATAATAAGGATCCTTTTCAAACCATGTTCAGATAGACTCCAGATGACATCTTCAAGGACTAAGGACAAGGTTGCAGCACTAAGCGTCATGCCACCGTGGCTTGAGATAAAGCCATCGCGGCCACCGAAAGGGATTACTGGCGCTACAAACGTCGGCACGCCCTCGGCGCGAGCCGCCCGTGCAATATCTAAAGCTACATGGTCGGCGGCCATATAATCACCCATGGGTGCGTGTGTCCCCTGATCTTCAATGGACCCCATAGGTAGTAAAACAACGGCTTCATCAACGAGGTATTCTTTTGCTTCGGCCGAGGTCAGTTCTGCAATTTTAAGTTTATCAATCATCGGGGTACTCCGTAACTTGGGTAGCATCGCAGCAAATCGTATAATTACCGTAGTTTGACGTCGAGAAATTTGGTTCCGCTACCCTGTAGTCTTAATATTGTCAGGGTATTTTGAAGGGTTTGGGCTCGGGTTCTTGCGTTGCGGAACACGCGTTGGTTTTAGGCATGGGTGGCAATCAACATAGGACCCGAACCATAGATCGGTTACTTGTCAAACTGCAAACGCTTGCCTAAATGCCGAAATATGTGCGCTATCTGGGTGTGTATGTCCCCATTCGGGGCATGAATGGCTGACTTTTATTCCAGGATCAGGCCATTCATGTCAGGCGTAATCCGAACTTAAATCCGCGCACAGAGCTGGTTACTAGTACGATTTTCCCGTCTGCGCTCAGCGTTGCTGGCCTTAAGCTTAGGCACTTTCAACAATATTATCGCAGTGTTCACTGAGTGACGCTAAATTGGGTTAGAAAAATGCCACGATGGTTATTGAAACTAAGCCTATTTCAGATTGGAACCATGTCTATCTCAGATTTGAAATAAAAATAAATTAAATTTCCGCCGTAAAATACTCTAGGATATTTACTAACACGTATCGGTCTAAAAAATGGCGAATCAAATGCCTTGGAGATCAATTATTTTTTAGGGCGGATGGAAAATGGCGTCTTTGCGCATAGGAGTGGACTCTGGCGGCACGTTTACCGACGTTTGCATGCTGGATGAAGACACTGGGCGCTTTTCCGTCTGGAAGTTGTCAAGTACTCCAAAAGATCCGTCGGTTGCGATAGCGAGCGGGGCGCAGGATGTCATTTCGGAGTATAGCGATGATGACGTAAACGTGGTGTTTTTTGGTCACGGGACCACAGTCTCTACCAATGCACTAATCCAGGGCCGCGGGGCGTGTTGTGGTCTGATCACATCTGACGGCTTCCGTGACTTGTTGGACCTAGCCCGCCAACGCCGCCCGCATCTCTATGATCTGCAGACGGATAAGCCAAACGCGTTGGTGCCCCGAGATCGCCGGTTCGAAGTAAGCCAGCGGATTTTCTTTGACGGTACTGTCGAGCGCGAACCTAGCGAAAAAGAAATCCGTTCGGCGGCGCGGCAACTTCGCGAGGAGGGCGTCGAGGCCGTGGCTGTTTGCTTCCTTTACAGTTTCGTTGATAAAACTCACGAAGCCAAGGTTATTGATATCTTACGTAAGGAACTGGATGACCCCTTTTTAACGGCCTCGCACGAAGTCTGTCCAGAGTTCCGCGAGTTCGAGCGGCTCAGCACCACGGTAGTGAACGCTTTTCTTGGCCCAGTTATGAAGGGATACCTATCTAAGTTGACACCTCGCCTCCTAGAGGCGGGGATCGATGCTCCTCCGTTCATTACTCAATCCAACGGTGGCACGATAACGTTTGAGTCAGCAGTGCGCCTTCCAGTTCGCACAGTGTTATCGGGACCCAGCACCGGCGTCATTGGTGCTGTGGAAACTGCGCGCGCTGTTGGCTTAAAAAACCTGATTACTTTTGACATGGGCGGCACCTCCACCGATGTCTCCCTGGTAGAGAATGGCGTGCCACGCACTACGACGGAAGCCGAGGTTCACGGATATCCAATTAAGAGCCCCATGATCGATATCCACACCGTTGGTGCTGGTGGAGGGTCAATAGCGCACGTTGACTCGGGAGGCCTGCTAAAGGTTGGACCGCGGAGTGCTGGCGCGGATCCAGGTCCGGTCTGCTATGGTTTAGGAAACTACGAACCGACGGTCACTGACGCAAACGTGGTTATGGGCGCACTTAACGGTGAGGCGTTATTGGGAGGACGGATGAAGATTGATCGGGAAGCGTCGCTGGCGGCCATAGAAAAAATGGGGGAACAGCTTGGGCTAAGTATGGAGGAAACCGCGGCCGGCATAATTCGTGTGGTAACAGCCAACATGGCTCGTGCCATTCGGCTGATTTCTGTCCAGCGTGGTCATGATCCCCGCGACTACTGTCTGATGCCGTTTGGAGGAGGAGGGCCAGTGCATGCTGGGCGACTGGCGAGAGAGCTGGCCATGGAACGCATTTTAGTGCCCCGTAATCCTGGCATTCTATGCGCACTTGGCCTGCTTTTGACGGATATACGAAGAGATTTTTCCGTGACCCGACGGCTTGTCGTCGAAAGTGCTAACCTCTCAACAATTCATGAAACAGTAGCAAAGTTGATAGCCGAAGCTAAAGCGTGGTTCGAAGCCGAGGCAATCGAGACCGGTCGCCGCCGCACGGTAGCTTCCGCCGACATGCGTTACGCCGGGCAGAATTATGAACTGAACGTTTCAATTCCTGACCCAGCAAACTCTGACTTATTTTTGGGTAATCTTGTCGACAATTTTAACCAAGCTTACCAACGCCAGTATAATTACACTGCGCCGGAAGAAGCGATCGAAATCGTTACCTTTCGGGTGGAAGCCTATGGTCTGGTCGAAAAACCAGAATTTGAGGAAGACACCGAGGAAGGGCAAGACGCATCGGCAGCACTGGTTACGCATCGTTTGGTCTACCAGCCTGAGATGGGTGACTTCATTCAGAGTCCTGTTTACGACAGAGACCAACTGCGTGCTGGGAATATTGTGGAAGGGCCAGCTATCGTTGAACAAATGGACTCAACCACGTTGGTTCTGCCCGGCCAAGTTTGCTGCGTAGACACCCATAGCAATTTGTTAATCAGGGAGCATGCCATGCGATGACCAACAGTTCACCTGATAACATGCCTATGGTGGCCCCGTTTTCTGGGGCCATTGACCCGGTTACCGTGGAGGTCATCGGCAACGCCATTGCGTCAATCGCCGACGAGATGGGTGAAACGCTGGTGCGAGCGTCTTATTCCACCAATATCAAGGAACGTCGGGATTGCTCCACCGTGATTTTCGACGCTAAAGGCCGAACGCTTTATCAGGCAGAGCATATCCCAATTCATCTTGGATCCCTGATGGGTGTAGTCGAGGAAATACTAGCCCGTCACGATCTCGCGACACTCGCCGAAGGTGACGTCTTCATTGGCAATGATGCCTATACTGGCGGCGGCACCCACCTTCCAGACATCGTTCTAGCATCGCCAATTTTCCATGATGGTCGGCTCGTCGGCTGGGCTACCAACCTCGCACACCACGCTGATTTTGTCGACCGTTCGCATGCGCACATATTCCAAGAGGGCCTCCGCATACCGCCCATACGCTTGCAAACAGCTGGTGTCATTCAACAAGATGTCTTCGAATTAATCCTACTCAACTGCCAAGTCCCGCATGAGAGACGCGCTGATATTCGCGCGCAGTTGGCTGCCAACAGCTTTGGCGTAAAACGGTTCCATGCACTCTGCGATCGTTATGGTGTCGACTTGCTGGAACAGGCTTTCGAGGAACTACTTAATTATGCCGAGCGTCGCATGCGCGCCGGCATTGCCGCGATCCCAGATGGCAATTACCGCTTCGAAGACGTATTCGAATGCGACGAGTTCCCGGAGTCACTTACCTTCCACGTCGAGATTGAGGTCAGAGGCGAAGAAATGCACTTGGATTTCCGGGGGAATCCGCCCCAAGTCCGGGCGAGTCTCAACATGGTTGAGACTGCCCTACTTGCTACCGCCTACTATGCTGTTAAAACCGTGACGGACCCGGATGCGCCGCCGAACGCTGGATTGTTTCGACCGATCAAGGTCAGCTCAACTCCGGGCTCAATCCTATCGGCCTCCTCTCCAGCAGCGGTAAATGGACGTACCAACACTTGTCAGCGTGTGGTCGATTTGGTGCATGGTGCCCTGGCGCAAGCTATTCCAGAGAAGATCATCGCCGCGTGCAACGGCGCCGTCGTGTCCACCACCTTCAGCGGCATCAATCCGCGGACAGGAGAATTCTATGTTTATTTAGAAACGCTAGGTGGCGGTTTTGGAGCACGAGCTACAAAAGATGGTCTGGACGGGGTTCAGGTGCACATAACAAATACCTCTAACTTGCCCATAGAGGGCTTAGAAATGGAATACCCCCTTCGCGTTGAGCGCTATGAGTTAGTGCAGGATTCCGGCGGTTGTGGCAAATGGCGCGGCGGCATGGGACTTAGACGGATGATCCGCATCATCGGTCACGATTGCCGTGTAGATGCGCGAGGTACGCGGCGACTGACAGCGCCCTGGGGATTGTTCGGTGGCTTGGAGGGGGGACGCTTTTCTGTTGAGTCCGATGCAGGCGAACCCGCCTATGACAAAAACAAGATAGAGCTTAAGGACGGCCAAGTGATCAGCGTGGTCACTCCTGGCGCCGGTGGCTACGGCAACCCAGCCGATCGCGATAGTAATTTAGTCGGAAAAGATCTCGCAGAAGATCGAATATCAAAAAAGACTGCCGAGGAAATATACGGTCTTCGTTAAATCCTTCGGTCAGTCATAACAGTGGCGGCTTATGCTGCTCAAAACCAGAGGAGACGAAAAATGTCAGAGAAAATTACGTCACTTTTTGACGGTTTGAATCGGAGACAAGTATTGAAGACTGGCATGGTTGCCGGTGCCACGGCACTGATGCCGGGCTTTATTGGCCGAGCAAAGGCGAAAACCCCCGGTTTGGTGGTATTTGGCCTCTCGTCTTACCCACCCGGTTTTAAACCCTGGGAAAACAAGGGTACCGCAAGCACGACTGTGAAAGTGCAACAGTATCGTGGCTTATTGGGGTATGGCGCCGATGGTCAACCGCGTGCCGAATTGGCAGCGTCCTGGAAAGTGCTCGCCGGTGACAAATTTCAATTCAATTTGCGTAAGAACGCCTACTTTCACAATGGTGAAAAAGTCACCTCGAAAGACGTAAAGGCAACCTATGAAGCCATGGCAGCAAAAGACTCAACTGCACGCCTCCGCTCGCGCATGGCAGCGATAAAAATGATAGAGACCCCAGACGATAACACTGTGATCATTACCCTGAATGCGCCCGACGTGACGTTCATTGATATCGCCGCGAGCCCGCATTGTGGGATCGTATCGGGCAAGGCATTGGCGGCCGACCCCAAAAATTTTGTCGGCGCCGGTCCCTACAAGATCGTAAACATTGAGCGCGGTAGCCGGATCGAACTGGAGGCATTCGATAAGTACTACAAGGCCGGCTTCCCAAAGACTAAGAAACTGCGCTTTGACGCCTTCAAAGATGAGAACCTCCGTGTCGCCGCATTGGAGGCTGGCGACGTGGATATCATTGAGTACCTCCCGTGGCAGGCTATGGATTCCGTTGGCAAGAACACCCGGCTGAAGATGGATGTGGTTAATGGTCCCTTTATGTATGTAGTGTTCAACTTCTCCAAGGGCCCGTTCCAGAACCCAAAACTACGCCAAGCCGTTGGGTACGCCATCAAGCGAGAGGACGTCATCGCGGCGGCTTTCTATGGTCGAGGTAACGTGCTCGGCGGGATTCCACTGCAGGAGTCTTCACCATTTTATGATACGAAGTACCAGAACCGCTGGTCCTATGATCCGGATAAGGCTAAATCGCTAATGAAAGAGGCCGGTCACGCCAATGGCTTCTCTGCGACACTCCTGTCCACAGCGCAGTATGGTATGCACAAGAACACTGCCGAGGTGGTGCAACAAAACTTGGCAGCCATCGGCATAAACGTGAAGCTGAACCTACCCGATTGGGCCAAAAGAGTTTCCATCGGTAATCAGGGTCAGTACGACTTCGCCGTAATGGGTTCGGCCGGCGACTTCAACGACCCGGATGCTCTAACCAAGTTCATGGATGGATCACTGGCGGCGTCTTACGCCCGTTCTTATGGGTTCAAGGATGCTCGCATAAGCGAGTTGTTTGCGAAGGGCCGTCAAGAGGCTAATTTCGAAAAACGAAAGGTGCTGTATGCCGAATTACAACAGCGTGCTCTGGACCTGGCGCCGGTCATTCCGATCAACTGGAGGGCTCAGGGATACGGATATCAGAATTACCTATCTGGCTTCACAAATATCCCTGGCTTCCTGACATTCTTCTCGGGCATGGTCATCGAGAACATCGAGATCGGTTGATCGCTCGTTTATCTTGATCATCGAGGGGCGACGAGGGCATGTGGCGGTATATTATAAAGCGCGTATTTATTGCTTTGATGCTTGTCTTCGTCGTTACTTCTATTGTTTTCTTGGTGATCCATTTGATTCCCGGCGACCCCGCAATGCTGTTACTCAGCGGAGGCGGGGTCGATCCGGCCCCGGAAGTGGTTGATGCCATGCGCCGCCGTTTGGGCCTGGATCTTCCCATCTGGACCCAATATATAAATTATGTCACCGGCATTCTTCAGGGCGACTTTGGCACGTCTTTTCAAGACGACCATCCGGTTGCTGAGGAAATCGCTAAGCGCCTGCCGCGCACCATTGAATTGATCTTGGCGGCGACGGCCCTCTCAATTCTTATTGGGGTCCCGCTTGGCATCCTAGCCGCCTTACAGCATGGCAAATACGTTGACCGGACGTTGGCGCTTGGTGCTGGTTTGATGCTTTCTGTACCGGTTTTCGTTACCGGGACACTCATGGTTTTGTTGTTTGCGCAAGAGCTTCGATGGGTCCCAGCGGGAGGTTTCGTAGCCTTCTCCCGCGATCCGGTTCAGCATTTAATATTCCTTCTAATGCCCGCAGCCACCATCGCTATTGGGTTTTCCGCGGCGATCTTCCGCATGACCCGGACCACTGTTCTCGAAACCCTCAAACGCGACTGGGTCCGGACAGCACGAGCCAAAGGCCTTCCCCGCAGCGTGGTTATACGCCGACATGTGGTGCGCAACGCCATGGGGCCGGTGATGACGGTGATTGGTCTCCAGATGGGAACTCTGCTCGGCGGGACGGTACTGGTCGAATACGTCTTTAACTGGCCGGGGTTAAGTGGCTTTTTGGTGGTAGC
This sequence comes from Rhodospirillaceae bacterium UBA3470, assembly GCA_002378125.1. Classification (GTDB taxonomy): domain Bacteria; phylum Pseudomonadota; class Alphaproteobacteria; order Rhodospirillales; family Casp-alpha2; genus UBA3470. Next base: position 8,141 of record DFRF01000133.1, read on the forward strand.
CGTAGAGAGCCGCGATTACCCGGAGGTACAGGGGATCATTTTAGTGATCTCTTTTCTTTTCATCATGCTTAATCTGTTGGTCGACCTTCTCTATTCGGTGCTCGATCCGAGGATCAGGTTGGAGTAACAAGGCGTTGCTGAACATAGATGCCAAGTATCGCAATATTCTCCCGCCTCTGATTGGCGTCGCCCTCGTATTCCTCCTAGCTCTGCTAGCGCCGTTTATTACCGGTCATGATCCGGTCCACATGTCCATTTCCGAACGTATGGCGCCCCCCTCAATGGAGCATCTCCTTGGCCAGGACAACTATGGTCGCGACATTTTTTCCCGGCTTCTGTACGGCGCGCGCGTTTCCATCGCGGTGGCTTTGTTCTCTGCACTCTCTGCCGGCATTCTGGGAATTACAATCGGCATCATTGGTGGCTACTTCGGTGGTATCGCAGAGCTGATCACAGTGCGACTTGCCGACATCATTCTGTCGTTTCCACCGATCCTACTAGCACTCTTAATCGTTACAATACTAGGGCCAGGGGTCGAAACCCTGGGACTAGTGCTAACCATACTCTACATGCCAGGCTATGCACGAGTTGCTTATGGGGAAACACTCTCCATGCGTCAACTCGAATTCGTAGAAGCTGCGCGTGCGTTGGGATCGCCAACTTGGCGCATCCTAGCGTTGACGATTTTACCAAATATCCTTGGTCCACTGATCGTCCAATTCTCGCTCACGGTTTCGTCTGCAGTTTTGATCGAGTCTGGTCTCAGCTTCCTTGGGCTTGGCGTGGTTCCGCCGGACCCATCCTGGGGACTAATGATCCGTGAGGCTCGCGCCTACATGGTCTACACACCAATGCCACTTCTTTGGCCTTGCATTGCCCTTACCATCACTGTGCTCGCTGTCAATTCCTTATGTGACGCTCTAAGGGATTTTTACGATCCGCGTGCTGTATCAACCAATTTTTTAGCTAATTTGGCGAAAACCCTAATCTACGCACCGATAGCTAAGGATTATAGTCAAATCGACGCTCAGAAGGCTGAAAGTGCCTTGCTATCAACCAGTGGATTACGCACGGAGTTTGTTACGCCAAAGGGGCGAATTAGAGCGTCCAATGACGTGTCTTTCACTGTAGCGCCTGGCGAGACTGTCGCATTGGTTGGCGAGTCTGGATCAGGCAAGACTATTACTGGTCTATCCGTTCTAGGTCTGGTTCCAGAACCTTTGGGAAAGATGACTAGCGGTCAAGTGGCACTTCGAAGCAAGTCGGATGAAATCATCTGTATCGAGGAATTGGACGATGAGGGCCTGCAGCAAGTGCGTGGCGATGAAATTGCCATGGTATTCCAAGAGCCCATGAGCAGCCTCAATCCGGTTTACCCGGTTGGTGAGCAGATTGCAGAATCCTTGCGCTATCACCGTAAAATTAGCAGGCCCCAGGCACTATTGACGGCTGTCGACTTGCTCGAAAGTGTCGGGATATCAGATCCGGCGAAGCGTATCAAAGACTATCCTCACCAAATGTCTGGCGGCATGCAGCAACGGGTTATGATCGCCATGGCGCTCAGTTGCTCGCCGTCATTGATCATTGCTGACGAGCCCACGACGGCACTTGACGTTACCATCCAAGCGCAAATTTTAGAGTTGTTGCGAAATATCCGTAATCAAGAAAACCGCAGCTTCGGAATGCTGTTCATCACCCACAACCTGGGCGTTGTAGCGGAAATAGCTGATCGTGTGTTGGTTATGTACTGCGGACGTATTGTGGAATCAGGACCGGTTTCGAATCTGTTCCGCAGTCCGGCGCATCCCTATACGAAAGGACTACTCGCCAGCATTCCCCATATCGACCACAGCTCTGGCGATCGCCAACCGCTTTATGCGATCCCTGGCACTGTGCCGGCCCTGGATGAATTGCCACCAGGGTGTGCTTTTGCCCCACGCTGCAATCTGGCCATTGAAGCATGTGTCCAAGAACTTCCGGAACTTGAGGTGGTTGGCGATGGTCATTGGAGTAGGTGCCCACGATGGCGGGAGCTGCGCGGATGACAGATGTTGTTGAACTGAGAGGTGTCACTAAGCATTTCCCGTTGCGCAGCAGAGCTCTCTTCGGCCGAAGACAGGTTGTACGTGCTGTAGACGGGGTGGACTTACAGATCGCTCAGGGTGAGGTAGTGGGACTGGTCGGCGAATCTGGATCCGGTAAGAGTACCCTGGGTCGATTAATGCTGCGTCTTATCGAACCAACAGAGGGGCGAATCACGTTCGAAGGACAGGATATTACCGACCTCGACCAAAAGCGACTACGGCAATTACGACGGCGTATGCAGATCATCTTTCAAGACCCTTTCTCGAGCCTCGACCCTAGGAAGACGGTTGAAAGGTTGATTGGCGACTCTTTTGTCATTCATAACCTCTACAGGGGCAAAGAACGACGCGATAGGATTATCCATCTCCTTGAGAAAGTGGGATTAAGTGGTGATCATCTGAAGCGTCTACCTCACGAATTTTCTGGTGGCCAAAGACAGAGGATTGGCGTCGCTCGAGCCCTTGCTGTCGAGCCGAGCTTGATAGTTGCCGATGAGCCTGTTTCTGCCTTAGACGTATCGGTGCAAGCCCAGATCATTAATCTGATGGCCGACCTGCAGCGTGAATTTAATCTATCAATGCTTTTCATATCGCATGACTTGAAAGTCGTCGAATACCTCTCTGATCGGGTCATTGTCATGTATCTAGGCCGAGTTATGGAAGAGGCACCGGCTAGCAGCCTTTATGCCCGCCCGCATCACCCCTACAGTGAAGCATTATTATCCGCAGCACCTGAGGCCGACCCCGAGAGGAGGGTTGAGCGTATTATTTTGAAGGGAGATCTGCCGAGCCCTATCGATCCGCCGTCAGGCTGCGTTTTCCGCACGAGATGCCAGTATGCCAAGTCCGAGTGCGCGACCAACGTGCCGCCCTTGAGGGAAATAGCGCCTGGCCACCGATCGGCCTGTATCCGAAATGAATTGATTTAGCTGGGGCAGAGTAACGAAGGTAGATGGGCGTCAAAATGAATGTAGTTCTCAAGGTAGGCGGCACTCGAGCACAATGGTGGAAAAAGCATATGTCGACCTTGCTGCCAGAGATGGAGGTAGCTCTAGCCAGCGAACGAATAGATCATGAGGCTATCGAATACGCTATTGTATGGAAACCCGATCCAGGTTGGCTAAAAACGTTTCCGAACCTTAAGTGCATCGTCTCGATAGGAGCTGGTATCGATCATATTCTCTGTGATCACGAACTACCGGCTGATGTTCCGATCATCCGCACAACCGGAACGGACTTGAGTGTCCGTATGCGGGAGTACGTTACGCTGCACGTATTGCGCTTGCATCGGCGACTACCAGAAGTTGAGGCTGCGCAATCCATGCGCGAGTGGCTTCAGATCGTGGAACCGCCTGCACACGACCGTCGGGTCGGCGTGATGGGGCTCGGCAACCTTGGTGCTGATTGCGCCCGCACTTTGGCGATGATCGGCTTCGATGTAGCAGGGTGGGCGCGTTCGGCCAAGTCTATCAGGGGTGTGGAATGCTTCGTTGGTGATACGGCTAAACAGGACTTCTTAAACCGGTCTGAGATTCTTGTTTGTATGTTGCCTCTGACACCAGATACCACGGGAATTCTCAATGAGGAGCTATTTGCTCATTTACCGGAAGGGGCTAAAATTATCAACGTCGCGCGCGGGCAGCATTTGGTAGATGCGGATCTTCTGGCTGCGCTTGCTTCGCGTCATATTACCGCAGCGACATTGGACGTTTTTGACCAAGAACCACTGCCTGATGACCATCCTTTTTGGGACCATCCAAATATTCTTATAACCCCTCACATCGCGAGCCTGATTGATCCGGTGGCAGGCGGTGAGAGGATAGCGATGAATCTGCGCGCCTTCATCGCTGGAGAGGTTGTTCCAGACTTAGTCTCACCCGGTAAGGGATATTGAGATGCCACCAATCGACCTAAATACGAAAATCCAATTCGCAGATCCCATGCCTGATCAGGTGGATGTTGCGATTATCGGTGGCGGGGTTGCTGGCATTGCCACTGCCTATTTTCTTACGCTTCTTGGCGAAAAAGTTTTGGTTTGCGAAAAAGGACGCATTGCAGGTGAGCAATCCTCGCGGAATTGGGGTTGGATCCGTCAACAGGGTCGAGATTCCGCGGAGCTTCCGATCATGATCGAGTCTAACCGTATTTGGAAGAGCCTAGCCAAGGACACGGGAGACCGTGATCTAGCCTTTACACAAAGCGGGTGCCTCTATTTAGCAAAAACACAGACCGAGATGGCTAAATATGAAGCTTGGTTCGATCTTGCAAAAACTCACCAACTCGACACAAAACTTCTGAAGGCGCACGAGATTAAAAATCAATTTCCAAACATTTCTGGCGATTGGGTTGGGGCGATGACGACACCGAGCGATGGACGGGGAGAGCCGTTCGTTGCCATACCTGCCCTGGCTAAGGCCGCACAGCGTGCCGGTAGCAAGATTATCGAAGAGTGTGCTGTGCGCACGCTTGACACAGAGGCCGGACAGGTAATTGGGGTATTTACCGAAAAAGGAAGGGTAAAATGCAATCGAGTTGTATTGGCAGGTGGTGCATGGTCGAACCACTTTGCTGCTAACGTCGATGTAGATATACCGCAATTGGCAGTGCGTGGGACCGTCGCGCGAACAAACCCAGCTCCTCGCTTGTTTAATGAAAAGAAAGAAATGCCTAATATCAAGGAATCGGGTTTTGCGATTCGGCGACGTGCGGACGGCGGCTATACGTTGGCGACGGGTGCCCTCTCCGAGCACTTTCTTAGCCCAAGCTCTTTCCGCTACTTTACCAAATTCTTCAAATTGATATCTGCTGCAAACAGAGACGTTCGTGTTTATCCTGCTGCACCAAAAGGATACCCTAACCAGTGGATGACGAGGGCTCGATGGTCGGCAAATGATATAAGTCCGTTTGAGCGTATGCGGGTACTTGATCCAAAACCGAACAAAAATGAAGTTGAACGGATGCAAAAACGACTTGGCGAGCGCTACCCCGAGCTTGCTGGCATAGACGTAGCAGAGTCCTGGGCAGGCATGATTGACGTCACCCCAGATGTAGTACCAATACTTGGAGAAATTGCATCGCTAAGGGGGTTTTATGTTTGTACAGGGTTAAGCGGCCATGGTTTCGGAATTGGTCCAGGAATTGGAAGGGTGATGGCTAACGTTGTCTCAGGCCGCCAACCGGAACACGATGTCAGTCGTTTCCGCACCCAAAGATTTACCGACGGCTCACCGATTGAGCCAGGTCCTTATTGATAAGGCGCATAAGAAATATGGCTGATGCCCAATAATAGATTTATAGCACAAGATGATTGCTGGGTCGCGAATTTGTCGAAATGTAGAAATTTTAGGCTTTGGTAGTTTTAGGCTTCCTCTCAAGTCTCGCAATCAGCTTTTTTCTGGCATCATCCCACAATCTGTAGATCAAAATGATCAGCCTGCTTTGCTCCGTCGCTCTAGGTCTTAACAAGCGGCAACAGCCTCAATTTCCACCAACCATTCTGGATGAGCGAGGGCAGAAACGACAAGGAGCGAAGACGCTGTCAAATGGCCGTCCAGCTGACTGTCACGGACCGCTCGGTAAGTGCTAACGAGATCAGCATCGGTGATGAAGACTGTGACTTTGACAATATTGGTCTTGGTCATGCCTGCATCCTCAAGGATCACGAAGATCCTGCGCCAACATGCATTCATCTGCGCTTCTGCGTCGCCAGCTAGCGTGCCGTCGTCGTTAAGCCCTACTTGTCCTGAAATATGAATCCACCGGGAGGCGACCGGAGCAGAAACACCATGGGCATAAGCAGAAGAAGGTGGGGATATTGATAATGGGGTGTGGACGGTGAGCATGGTTTCCTCTTTTGCATAGTTGGGTCAGGAATATGACTAATACTTATTTTGCCCGGCAAGATCCGCCCAGTCAGCCCAATAAACTTTTCTATTCTCCTCTTTAATGGAAACATGTTCTTGTGCATAAAATGAGGAGCTTTATGTGAAAGAACATTTGTTCAATCGGAATGCACTTGATGGTCCTGCTACGACGGAAGCACAGATTCCGATTATTGATCTTGGTCCGTATTTCAGGAGCGAGCCGGGGGCGCTGGGCCAGCTTTCAGATGAATTAAAGGACGCCTGTACCCGGGTTGGTTTTTTTTATATCAAAAATCATGGCGTACCTGATGAGATCATTGAAAATGCCTTCGCGCAAAATCGCCGGTTTCATGCCGAGCCGATCGAAAATAAGCGCAAACTGAAACTTGATCAGTTCAATGTTGGGTTTTTGGAAATTAACACATCCACACAAGCCCATTCGACGGTTCACAAGGCAACAAAACCCAATCAAAACGAATCGTTCTTCGTTTCTCATGACCGCCCCGTCGACCACCCGGACCGGATCAACCAGATCGCCTATCGCGGAGGCAATTACTGGCCTGAGAACCTTCCTGGTTTTCGTGAGGGCGTTATGTCGTATTTTCACGCGTTGAACGATCTTGGGCAACGGATGTTGGCGCCAATTGCCGTGGCTTTGGGTGTCCTGCCGGATAGCCTGGATGCGTTGTTTTCCGATGAGAACCATGCCGTATTGAGACTTCTTCATTATCCGCCGACG
>DFRF01000133.1:15138-15440 GCA_002378125.1 Rhodospirillaceae bacterium UBA3470
AGACTTCTTCATTATCCGCCGACGAAGCTGGAAGATAACGACTTTGGCACCGGACCGCATACGGATAACAGTTTTCTGACCATCCTGGCGCGCATGGAGGTTCCAGGCTTGTCGATCAAGCTTTCATCCGGGGAGTGGTTCAAGCCGCCACTGATAGACGGCACTTTCCTTGTGAATATCGGAAATATTATGCGCCGCATGTCGAACGATGAATTTCTCTCGACGCCTCATGGGGTTATCGTCGAGGGCACTCAGGACCGGTACTCCATGGCTTATTTCCACAGCCCCAATCCCTATCGTAT
>DFRF01000189.1:0-4641 GCA_002378125.1 Rhodospirillaceae bacterium UBA3470
AAGGGATTCGAACCCTCGACTTCAACCTTGGCAAGGTTGCGCTCTACCCCTGAGCTACGCCCGCTTTGAACAAAATGAGCGCTTCAAAGCGCGCCGATCATACGCATTGGTCTGACCTTTGCAAGGGTCAACTTTACACTTTTGTTTCGAGAGCCGTCAGTGGCGCTTGAGGCTACAGAATCTGGCGTTTACAATTTACCCATGGCTTTAACACGCAACGATCTTCTGAGCCGCCTTGATGCCCTTGGCATTGTGACAACAACTGTTGACCATCCCGCTGTCTTTACCGTGGAGGAATCAAAGCGTCTACGTGGTGATCTTCTCGGAGGCCATACCAAGAACCTCTTTCTTAAGGATAAGAAAGGCCGCCTTTGGCTAGTCGTTACCCTAGAGGACAGAGATGTCGATCTGAAGGCGCTCCGAAAGAAGATTGGAGCAGCACAGCTGTCCTTCGGGAAGCCCAATCTTTTGTCGAAGGTCTTGGGATTGGAACCTGGCTCCGTGACGCCATTTGGCGTCATCAACGATTCGGATAATCAGGTGACCGTTATTCTCGACAAGAGCTTGCTAGCATTTGATGCGGTAAACTTTCATCCACTGACAAACACGGCGACAACCCAGATTTCGCCAGAAGGCTTACAGATTTTTTTACGCGACACAAGGCACGAGCCAACGATCATCGCACTTTAGGCGCGTTCACGCGCTGAGGCCTTGCGCCAATCCCATGGATGCGCCATCTATGGAGAGTGGACAGTCCACAATTCAGGGGACAAAAGATGGAATTTAAAATGAACCCGGACGGTAGCATGAGCCCAATTGAGGGACCAGCGGGGCCGCAGGGCGCCGCCGTCCCTGGAGCCCAGCAGGAGACACAACCCGGCCAATTGCACATGGCCCCAGACGCCATGCCAGCTCCAAGCGCCGCCGGCGGCCCACTGATAAAGGATTCAAACACCGCCAACTTCATGCAGGATGTCATCGACGCCTCCATGCAGGTCCCCATCATGGTTGATTTTTGGGCGCCATGGTGCGGTCCCTGCAAGCAGTTGGGCCCCGCCCTAGAAAAGGCTGTCACCCAAGCTGGCGGCCTTGTGCGCATGGTCAAGATAAACATCGACGAGAACCAAGAACTCGCCGCACAGTTAAGTGTCCAGTCGATTCCAGCCGTTTTCGCCTTCAAGGACGGCCGGCCTGTTGATGGGTTCGCTGGCTCCGTCGCGGAAAGCCAGATCAAATCCTTCATTAACCGGCTGTTAGGCGACGCCAAGCCGCCTATGGAGCAGGCCCTCGACGCGGCCAAGGAAATGTTGGAGGCCGGCACTCCTGACGAAGCGCTGGCGTTGTATAAACAAATCCAGGCTGAAGCTCCTGACAACGAGGTGGCCATCGCCGGCGTGATCCGTGCGTCCCTTGCAATCGGTAACCGCGAGGCCGCAGAGAAGATTATTGCCACCCTGCCCATGGAGTTGAAAAACATGCCGGAGATTGCTGCCGCGGTGTCCGCTGTCGAGCTTGACGAAGCCGCAGAGGGCGCCGGCGACATCCCGCCATTGCGCCAAAAAGTGGATGCGGATCCGAAAAATCCAGAAGCCCGGTTCGACTTGGCGATGGGCCTGTTCGCAGTGGGGCAACATGAACTGGCCATTGACGAGTTTCTCAATCTGATCCACATGAACCGGAGCTGGAACGAAGAAGCCGGCCGGGTTCAATTATTGAAAGTCTTCGATACCCTAGGCCCCACCCACGAACTGACCGTGGCCGGTCGCAAACGTCTTTCATCGATCTTGTTCTCATGACCCCGGATAGTCTGCCTCCGACGATTCCAGTCTTCCCCCTGACCGGCGCATTGTTGCTGCCTCACGGGCAACTGCCACTTAATATTTTCGAACCGCGCTACGTCGCGCTGACTGAAGATGCCCTCGGCGCCGATCGGTTCATGGGCATGATCCAGCCTCAGAGCGCCGAACGCGAAACCGTCAGCGATGACAGTCCACTCTTCGACATCGGCTGCCTGGGACGGATTACGGAGTTTGCCGATCCGGGGGATGGCCGCTATGAAATTGTCCTAACCGGTGTATGCCGGTTTAAGATTGCCCACGAATTGGACACATGCCGAGGCTATCGCCGCGTGGATGCCGACTACAGTCTCTTTTTGGATGACCTTGACCCCGGCGATACGGCCATCACCAACCGCAGCAGCCTCCTAGCTGCCTTGAAAATCTATTTCGAGCGCCGCAACCTGGATACGGACTGGGACGCCCTAGACGAAGTGCCAGATCTGGTTCTGGTAACCACTGCGGCAATGGGATGCCCCATGAAACCCGAGGAGAAACAGCTTCTCCTCGAGGCGCAAACCCTGGCCAAACGCGCCGAACAGCTACAGACCATCCTGGAGATGGCCATGCACGGTATCGAGACCACAGCGGCGCGTCACTGATAGGGCCGGTGCTGTGAACAAGGCAAAACCCGTTGATCCAAAGCTGCTGGAAATCTTGGTGTGTCCGACCACCAAGGCGCCATTGGAATACGATTTTGAACGCCAGGAGCTAATCAGCCGGCGCGCCGGTCTTGCCTATCCCATTCGCGATGGCGTGCCCATCATGTTGCCGGAGGAGGCCCGGACCCTCGATGACACTGCTGACGGGAGCGCAAAGCCATGAGCGATAACTTCAGTCAAATCCATAAACCTACGGAGCTTCGCCTGAAGCGAGAAGAGAAGATCCTGGAAGTGGATTTCGACACGGGCGAGAGCTTTCGGCTTCCCGCCGAACTCCTTCGGGTGGAAAGCCCATCCGCCGAAGTCCAGGGACACGGCCCCGGTCAAAAAACCATTGTCGCCGGCCGCCGCTATGTAGGCATAATGGACGTGACGCCAGTGGGAAATTATGCGGTCTGTATCAAGTTCGACGACCTGCACGACACGGGCATTTATACCTGGGACCACCTCTATGAATTTGGCCAACGCCAAGATCAAATGTGGCAGGGCTATCTGGATGCGCTCGCGCGCGACGGTCTGAGCCGCGATCCCTAAATCAGGCGCTCGCCCCGAAGTAAACGCGGCAAGTCGCCGACCAGCCCCATAGCGTGACGCATGAAAAACCGCTTTACGGGAGGCAGGCGGTTAATCGCCGCTAGGCCCAGGTCCCGCGCCAGGCGAACCGGGCTCACATCATTCGAGAATAACCGGTTCAGACCGTCCGTTGCAGCCAACATCATGGTGTTGTCAAACCTCCGCCAGCGAACATAGCGCGCCAGAACCTGCTGGTCTCCCACGTCTTGTCCCAGACGCGCCGCATCAACCAGAACCTCTGCCAAGGCCGCCACATCCCTGAGCCCCATGTTTAATCCTTGCCCCGCGATAGGGTGCATGGCATGGGCCGCATCGCCGGCGAGGACCAGACGCTGTTCCATAAGGCGCTGGGCGAATTGGAGGCTCAGGGGAAATACATAGCGCGGCCCGGCCAACTCGACCTCACCAAGAAAGTCGCCGAAGCGTAGGCGAGCTTCGGCCATAAACGAAGTGTCATCCAGACCCATTATGGTCGGCGTCAGGACATTGCGCTCGGTCCAGACCAGTGACGAACGGTTACCCGCCGCGGGTGGATCGCCCCGAAGGGGCAAAATAGCAAATGGGCCCGCGGGGAGAAACCGTTCATGAGCGATGTTATTATGGTGGCGCTCGTGGCGCACCGTACAGACGATCCCCGATTGATCATAGCTCCACCTGGTAGTCCCGATCCCGGCATCAGCACGGACCATTGAGCTGCGCCCGTCCGCGCCAACCACGAGGCGGGCCCATACTTTCCCGCCACTTCCTAATTCTGCAGAGACACCGTGCTGATTTCGGATCAGGCGCTCGACGCGGTCCGGCGCAAAAACGCGCACGTCATCCGCCGCCTGCAAGCGCTCATATTGCGCCCGGCGCAGATGATGGTTCTCGACCATGAACCCCATCGGGTCGTCTCCGGCTTCACGATGGTCATAGTGCAGAAACATCAAGGACCGATTGTCGGAAATGCGAATGTCGAGGATTGGCGCCGCACGTTCCACAAGGCCCTCCCAGATCCCGACGCCCGCCAACAACCGCTGATTGGACAAGGAGACGGCGAAGGAGCGACCGTCAAATTCAGCGTCGACGGCTTCGCGCAGATCCGCCGTATCCACCATGGCCGACGAAACACCGGTCCCGGCCAGCGCCGCGGCAAGCGTGTTGCCCACGAACCCGCCACCAACAATCAATACATCAACTTGCGTTTCACATTGAGTCCGAACGTGGGCTGCCATTATTTGCTCTCTTAATGCCTAAAATTTATGCATATATAAAATATGTCTAATTTATAAGCATTATTTCAGGTTTGGTCGTCTGACTCTGAACAGTCGTCAATTGTAATGGTTTGGTTTTCAACAATTCTTCCAGCTTCAGAAAATTGGCACGGAATTTGATTATATCGAAGTATCCTAGCGGGTTTCATCCCGCCAAACAATCGCCGCCGTGCCCAACCCTTGGGGTCCGCATCGGCGGCCAAACGAGAGGAGAAGCCAGCACATGAAGCTGATCATGGCAGTCATCAAGCCTTTCAAGCTTGAGGAAGTTCGTCACGCGCTGTTGCCGCTCGGCGTTGAAGGCATGACCGTCAGTGA
>DFRF01000189.1:4976-14468 GCA_002378125.1 Rhodospirillaceae bacterium UBA3470
GTCAAGGGCTTTGGCCGGCAAAAAGGCCAGGCCGAGATTTATCGGGGCGCCGAATATGAAGTGAATTTCCTGCCCAAGGTCAAACTGGAAATCGCCGTTAAGGAAGAGATCGTTGAGCAAGTCGTCGAGGCAGTCACAGGCGCGGCCCAGACGGGGAAAATTGGTGACGGCAAGGTCTTCGTCTATTCCCTCGATTCCGCAGTCCGCATCCGCACCGGCGACACGGGCGCTGAAGCTTTATAGGAGAGCATTATGACATTTTCCCTTATCCACAAGAAACGAACGGCAGTTCTTCTGGGCGCCGCCGCCCTCATCAGCGCAGTCCCAGCACAGGCTGAGGTCAGCACCGAGAGCGCTTACGTGTTCAATACCTTCTCGTTCCTAATCCATGGTGTTCTGGTCATGTTCATGGCGGCGGGTTTCGCTATGCTGGAGTCGGGCTTGGTCCGAGCAAAGAACACCGCCACCATTTGCCTTAAAAATATTGCTCTGTATTCTTTGGCCGGCATCACCTTTTACCTAGTCGGCTACAACCTCATGTACGTTGACGTCCCGCAGGGGGGGGTGATGGGCACACTCTCGTTTCTTTACAACCCGTCAGGCGACGAGTTGGCGTTAATTAACGCTGATAAGGCAACGCCGGAGATGGTAGGCAAGGTTATCGAGGGCGGTTATTCTGTTCCATCTGACTGGTTCTTCCAGATGGTCTTTGTGGCAACCGCCGCGTCCATAGTCTCGGGTACTGTCGCCGAACGGATTAAGGTCTGGCCGTTCATGGTCTTCGTGGTCGTTCTCGCAGCCGTCATCTATCCCATCCAGGCTTCCTGGGTTTGGGGCGGTGGCTGGCTCGACGCCATGGGCTTCACCGACTTCGCCGGCTCTACTCTGGTTCACTCCACCGGCGGATGGGCGGCATTGACCGGTGCCATCATCCTTGGCGCCCGGCACGGCAAGTATGGACCCGACGGAAGCGTTCGGGCGCTTCCTGGCGCCAACATTCCATTGGCGACGTTAGGCACGTTCATCCTATGGTTCGGCTGGTTCGGCTTCAACGGTGGCTCCCAGCTAGCGCTCGGCGGCGCGCTTGACGCGACCGCCATGTCGATTGTTTACGTAAATACCAATCTAGCCGCCGCCGCCGGCGTGGTCGTGTCGATGGTCCTGGCGCAGCTCATGTATGGCAAGGTCGATGTCTCGCTAGCCTTGAACGGCGCAATCGGCGGCCTGGTGGCGATTACCGCAGGACCAGATCTACAGAACCACTTCATCGCACTCATTGTCGGCGGGGTTGGTGGCGCCCTGGTTGTGGTCGCGGTGCCCATGATCGACAAGATGAAGATCGACGACGTCGTCGGCGCCATCTCCGCCCACCTAGTCGCTGGAATCTGGGGCACACTGTGCGTCGGCATCTTCGGGGCAGGCTCCGTCGTCACCCAGCTTATTGGCATCGTCGCCATCGGGGCGTTTGTCTCAGTGGTCAGCGCTATAGTCTGGTTCATTCTAAAGATGGCAGTCGGTATCCGAATAGAAGAAGAGGATGAGGTTCTGGGCCTCGATAAGGCCGAATGTGGCATGGAGGCCTATCCGGAGTTCGGTGCCGGGTCTCGAACCCTTTAACGTCTAACCCCTACCGGCGGCTCCCTCAACACGCCGGTACCACCGCGGACAAGTCGGAGACATTCTTTCTCCGGCTTGTCTCGTTAAGGGCTTGTTTAGGTTCGGCGCCTAATCTGAAGGGATGAGTTGGTCCTTTAAATTCTTCGGTTCTACCAACCGCTCGGGGGCGGCTAGCGATCAGGTGACCGCCATTCTACCAGCCAGCGCACGGACATTTATCAGTGATCGTATGTCCGAGTTCTGTGGCGTTGCGCTAGCACTCGTTGCCACTTTTTTCTTGGTTGCCGTTATCTCTTACCAACCCGGCGATCCTTCCTTGAATAGTGCGACAAATCTTGCACCGGCCAATCTTCTGGGCCACTCAGGAGCCACGGTTGCCGACATCCTGGTTCAGTCTTTCGGATACGCGGCCTACCTTTCCATTATTGGTTTACTCGGGTGGTCCTGGCGAATCATCCGAAAGCAGCACCTTTCCCTCGTCGGCTGGCGCGGCGTCGCCTTGATCGTTGCAACCGTTACCGCCGGGATTGGGCTCAGCAGTTTGCCCGTTGCTGACGATTGGCCTCTGCCAACCCACATGGGCGGTGTAGTTGGTACGTTAATCCACGATCGTTCCATTAGCTTCTTAGCTGCGGCCGGTTGGCCACATGGGGGCCTACAAATCGGCATTGCCGCAGCATTTATGGCCGTTCTTTTTTGGGTTTTTGGAGTCGGTTTGACCTGGCGGGAGTGGCAGGCTTCAGGCTCAGCCATCGGCGCCGGCGTTCTGCTACTAGGTCACGGCCTCAAGAAAAGCTGCGAGGCGTTTCTCATAGTGCCGGCCTGGGGTCGCCACAAGCTGGAAACCGTCGAAAGGCAAAAATCAGCGGAGTCGCTGACGGCGTCCATCAATGACGAAGACCCTGACGATCATGACCCGGAAGACATCGCCGTGCGAATCCCGGTCGGCGGAGAGATTGTTGCGGAGGATACGCCTTTGCGCACTGGCCTCGTGGCGCCACGCAAACCCAAACCGAAGACTGGCAAAAAGGCTCAAGCCGCGCGGCAGTGCAAGCTTGACCTGGAACCAGACCACAACACATACATACCGCCACCTCTTGATCTTCTGGAAGCACCGATCATCATGGCAGACCGGGAGGCCGTCAACAAGGATGCCCTCGAGCAGAACGCTAAGTTCCTCGCCACAGTCCTACAAGATTTCGGCATCAAAGGCGAGATTGTCAAAGTCCGTCCAGGACCGGTAGTGACACTTTATGAACTAGAACCTGCGCCGGGAACCAAGACCTCTCGGGTGATCGGCCTTTCTGACGACATCGCACGCTCCATGAGCGCCGTATCAGTCCGTGTCGCGGTCGTGCCAGGCCGCAACGTCATCGGTATTGAGCTCCCAAACGTGGGGCGCGAAATGGTCTGCCTGCGCGAGCTTCTGGCCTCTACCGATTTCGAGCTTTCCAAATCAAAGCTTCCCCTCGCGCTTGGCAAAGATATCAGCGGCGCAGCCGTGGTTGTCGATCTCGCACGTATGCCACACCTGTTGATCGCGGGAACCACCGGTTCGGGCAAATCGGTGGCCATGAACACCATGATCCTATCCCTCCTCTATAGCCTCAGCCCCAATGAGTGCCGGTTGATCATGATCGACCCAAAGATGCTTGAGCTCTCCGTCTACGACAACATTCCCCATCTGCTGACCCCAGTGGTGACCGACCCATCCAAGGCCGTTGTCGCCTTGAAATGGGCAGTACGCGAGATGGAAGACCGCTACCGCAACATGTCACAACTCGGCGTGCGCAACATCGCCGGCTATAATGCCCGCATTGAAGAAGCACTCAAAAGAGGCGACGCCCTAACTCGCCAAGTGCAGACCGGGTTTGACGAGAATGGCAAGCCCATAATCGTCGACCAACCTCTGCCCATGGAGCCGCTGCCGTTTATTGTCGTCGTTGTCGACGAGATGGCGGACCTCATGCTAGTTGCCGGGAAGGACGTTGAAGCCGCCATCCAACGTCTCGCGCAAATGGCGAGGGCCGCCGGCATTCATCTCATCATGGCGACCCAGCGTCCGTCCGTCGACGTGATCACCGGCACCGTGAAGGCAAATTTCCCAACCCGCGTCAGCTTCCAAGTCACTTCGAAGATCGACAGCCGGACCATCCTGGGCGAACAGGGCGCCGAACAGCTTCTAGGCCAAGGCGATATGCTTTACATGGTCGGAGGTGGGCGGATCACCAGGGTCCACGGCCCGTTCGTATCCGACGACGATGTGGAACTGATCGTTTCCCACCTTAAGGACCAGGGAATGCCCACCTACCTAGAGGAAGTGACGATTGACGATAACACTCCGATCAGTCCAGAAGCCGCCGGCGGTAAATCAAACAGCGCCGACGCGCTCTATGATGAGGCGGTAGCTATCGTCGCTAGAGAAGGCAAGGCCTCAACCAGCTTTATTCAGCGCCACCTGCAAATTGGCTACAACCGCGCCGCGCGGATTGTCGAGCAGATGGAAAAAGAGGGCGTCATCAGCCCGGCAAACCGCGTTGGACGCCGCGAAGTGCTAGTCGGGCCCCATTGAGTCCGTGCACTGGGTTTACCCCGCCCGTCCCATTCGTTAAATATCCAACATGATCCGGTTTCGACAATATGCTTGCCGTTGGACCCTGGCCGTATTGACCTGGTTCATTCTTAGCACGCCCGCCGAAGCAATTATTGCGCGCACCCTCAAGCTGTCCAAACAGGATGTCGCTGACCTTATCCGCATTGAACAACACCTTAACACCAGCCGGACGGTCCGGGCGCGCATTCTGCAGGTGGCATCCGACGGCTCCTATGCGGAAGGCATGCTCCACATTCAACGGCCTGGGCGCATGCGCCTCGAGTACGACCCGCCCAACCCGACAATGATCATTGCCGATGGGATCAACTTGATTTATGTCGATCGGGAGCTTGAGCACGCTACCGCCGTCTTGCTGCAGCTTACTTCGGCAGAATTGATCTTGCGCGAAGATCTCTCCTTGTCTTCAGAGGACTTGTTGGTGACCGGCTTCAGCCGGTCGCCTGGTGTGATTCGCATCTCTCTAGTCCACGCCAAGGATCCTCTGGAGGGACGTGTCATGATGGTCTTCAGCGACAAACCATTGGAGCTGCGGAAATGGATAGTCACTGACGCGCAGGGGATCAAGACGACCGTGTCACTGCTGGGTCCTGAATTCGGAATCAAGCTTGATCCGAATTTGTTTGAGTTCGAAATGCATGATCCATTGGAAGAATCTAACTAATTGCTATAACAACCTTATTATTTTGAAGTCGAGCTGAACGTGGCGGAAATAATATTATAGGTTCATAAACAGGACTGCTGGATTTATTCCGTGCTTGAACTTTATCCTCTGGTAGGAGCGGACGGATCGCAGTGCGTCGCCAGTCCTTTAGATAGTCCCGCCAGCATTTTTGGGTTCTATTTTAGAGCCCTGGCGGATAGCGACCACCTTGCCCGGCACTGCCTGATTGAGCGCAAACAATCTCATCCCGGCCGGCGGCTTGACCACATCTGGATATACGAAAACCTGAAGCCGGCCGTCCAATATGCCGAGGAATTCGAGGATGCCTACAGTTGAGGTCCGCCCCCGGACCACGTTCCGGTTATCGTCACCTTGGACGCGGCCCACGCGCCTAGGGGACTAGGCGGTACCCGCCGGGCGCCGTCACCAGGATTTGTGCACTAGACGGATCATCCTCGATCTTCTGGCGCAACCGGTAGACATGGGTTTCCAACGTGTGCGTGGTGACGTCGGTGCTGTACCCCCAGACCTCATCCAAAAGCGCATCGCGGCCAACGGTCCGGTCGCCGGCGCGGCACAGATACTTGAGGATGGCCGCCTCTTTGTCGGTCAGCCGCACCTTTTTGTTCTCCACCATGTTCAGCAAAAGCTTATTGGTGGGCTGGAAGGTGTACGGCCCAATGGTGAATACGGCCTCGTCACTGTGCTCGTGATGGCGAATGTGTGCCCGAAGCCGAGCCAGCAGCACGCTCAGACGGAACGGCTTGGTGATGTAGTCATTGGCGCCAGCGTCAAGACCTGGGATCTTATCCGCATCCGAATCGACACCCATGAGCATGATGATTGGCGATCGAACGCCGTTGCAGCGCATGAGGCGGCACACCTCGCGTCCGTCCATGTCTGGAAGACCAACATCCAAGATAATGACGTCGTAGTAATCCTTCTTCGAGAGCTCCAGGGCTTCGGCCCCCAGAGCGGCGCTGACCGTGGCAAACTCTTCGTGTAACCGCAATTGTTCCGAGAGCATTTCGACAAGGACCGTATCGTCGTCGATAATTAGAATCTGTTTGCCGTTGGTCATGTTTTGCTCTCTATTCAGCCCCCAGAGGTTAACATGACTTTGGTCTATGTCCGGTCAGCTAGCTTGAAACCGTACCAATATCATCATCCTATAAGTATGAAAATAGGTGTAGATACATATGAACCAGACAGCGTAGCAACGTGAACGAAAAGAAATTAAATCTGGACCTTAATCTGGTTGATGTTCCAGCGTCCCGAGAATCGGTTTCCCTGCTCGGCGTCGATCGCGCCATGGCGGAAATTCGCCGCGGACGGTTTGTCGCCATTCGTGGTGCCAATGGCGCCGCTGTGATAGCCCAGGCGGCCGAAGGTCTAGATGCGGATAGTTTTCGCGCTCTGGCGGCCATCTCGGGGGGGACGCCGGCCTTAACGATAACGGCGCGCCGCGCCGTCGTATTGGGCCTAGGCGAACCAGAAAGCAAGACAGTCACATTATTGACGGAGCCGCCGCTTAGCATCGAAACGGCGCAGGCCATCGCGGATCCTTTGGCCGAGTTCGATCTTAGCGCTCTAAAGGTCTCCAGTCGGAACGCCACGACCTATGACGGCGAGAGCGCGGCGGTAATCTTGACCAAGCTGGCGCGCCTGTTGCCGTCCGCAGTCACGGCGCCGATCGTATCCCCCGACGCCGAAGACCTCGCGCGCTGGGCACTACGTCACGATACGGTGCTCATCGATGCAGGGGACATCTTTCAGTATGAGCGCACGACTGCTCGTTCGCTAAGCCTAGTCAGCGAAGCGCGTGTGCCACTTGCGGATGCGGAAGATACCCGCATTGCCGCCTTCCGGCCACAGGATGGCGGGATCGAGCATTTGGCCATCATAATCGGATCACCCAACCCCAGGGAACCTGTGCTGACCCGCATACACTCTGAATGCTTTACCGGCGACCTCCTGGGCTCCCTGCGTTGCGATTGCGGCGATCAATTGCGCGGCGCCATCGCCGAGATTTCAGCCACCGGCGCCGGCGTTCTTTTATACCTGGCACAAGAGGGCCGTGGCATTGGCCTCGTCAACAAGCTTCGTGCTTACACGCTACAAGACGACGGCTTCGATACTATCGATGCCAATGAGCAACTTGGTTTCGACGCCGATGAACGGGTTTTCCTTCCAGCGGCGCGTATGCTTCAGATTCTTGGCTTCAACAGGGTCAATTTGATGTCCAACAACCCGCAAAAGGTGGCGGGTCTAGAGGCCTGCGGTATCCATGTGACCGAACGTGTGACGCATGCCTTCCCATCCAACAAGCACAATGAGGGCTATCTGCGGACTAAAGTGGCCCGCGGCGGACACCTGTTCTAGTGGCAGAAGCCGGCAAGACTTGCCGGATGGGGGGTTTTTCAGAGTCTGGGAGCCTCTAACCTATTGATTTAACAGTCTATGTTTGGGCATATCTTTTGCATGCATTTTTTCACATAGTGACAAAAGAAAAAATTAAAGACGAGAAGATCAAATGATGTCCACTTCGCAAGCCATGCTGCCCTCGCTGGATAGATCGGTCGCGGCTTCAAGCCCAGCGCAAGCCGTCAACTCAACCAAAACCGAGGGCAAGGCCTTTCATCCGTTCGGTGAAGACGGCTTTTCCTTCCTTGACCTGATCGACGTGGTTAACCCGCTGCACCACATTCCCGTGGTTGGCCCCTTGTATCGCGACATCACCGGCGACGAAATCGACCTGCTGCCGCAGATCACTGGCTCAACCCTATTCTTTGGACCCATTGGGGCCGGGTTAGCGGCGGTCGACGTGGTGCTGAAAGAAACCACCGGCAGTGATACGGGCGATCACATCCTCGCCATGCTCCGTAATCCGACCACCACTCAGGCCATCGAAACCACGACGACCCGAACGATCGGCTCCGACAGTTCCGATCCCATTGACGCCTGGCTTCACGCGGAAGCAACTTATAACGAACAGTTTGCGGCAGACCAGGAGCCCAATCCGGTGACGCCGAAATCCACCGTACCGACGCCTTCCCTAACAACCACAGTTGCGGGTTCAGTTTTAGCCTGGGCGCAAGCGGAGAATGCCTACCGGGCGGGACTAGCCACCCGACAGAGCGCCAGCACCGCGCCCACATCACCGCGGCCAGAACAGGGGGGTGCCGTTGATGTCGCCCTTGGCGCGCTGGCCCGCTATGACGACCACAAGGCTGAAGCGCCTTCCCACAGCCACCTAGTCACCGTAAACTGACATTTCGATTTCAAAGAACGGGCCTGCGAAGATGGAGCCGCCGGCGTCAGAGCCCCGAGTCCTTCGAATTGCGCCACCGGATCAACTCATCTGGAACGGCCAGGCCTATCCGTGTGCGCTCGGCAAGGGCGGCATCCGCGACGATAAGCGCGAAGGCGATGGCGCGACACCTGTTGGCTGCTTCTCTCTACGGCGGCTTTTCTATCGCTCGGACCGACTGCCGGCCCCGGAAACGGGTCTGATCGTCCAGGCTCTGAGGCCCGAAGACGGATGGTGCGACGATCCCACCCACCACGCCTACAATCAATTGGTCACCCGGCCGTTTTTAGCAAGCCATGAACAGTTGTGGCGTGACGACCATGTCTACGATTTGATCGTCCAGGTCGGCTATAACGACGATCCTATCCGCGCGGGCCATGGCAGTGCCATTTTCATACACATCGCGCGGCCCAATTACGTGGCGACTGAAGGCTGCGTAGCGCTCCACCTCAATCATTTGCTTGAGATTCTTCGCGGTTGTGGGCCGGAGACGGCTCTCGCTATTCCGGCGCCGACCTGAGTTTCGGGCGCTGACCAAATATGGCCGTGCCGACTCGCACATGAGTGGCACCGAACCGCACAGCGGTCTCAAAATCACCGCTCATGCCCATGCTAATCCGATCAAGACCGCTGCGAGCCGCGATTTCAGCAAGCAGGCCGAAGTACAAACCGGCTTCCTCATCGGCCGGCGGAATGCACATAAGGCCAACAATTGGCAGATCCATCGTGTCACGGCATTCCGCTATAAAACCATCCGCCTCGCGGGGCCGTATGCCCGCTTTCTGAGGCTCTTCGCCGATGTTAATTTGAATGAAGCACTCCACCTGGCGGCCCTGGGCGTCAAACTCACGAGCCAGGGCCCGAGCTAGTTTTAGCCGGTCGAGGGTTTGGATCCCATGGTACAACTGGACGGCGCGCTTAACCTTGTTCGACTGCAGCGGGCCGACAAGATGCAGCCGCACGTCTGGCGCACCCTCGAGCAGGGCCGGCCATTTGGCTTCAGATTCCTGGACCCGGTTCTCGCCAAACAGACGGTGTCCGGCAGTGATGGCATCGGCAATTCGGTCTACGCCATGGGTCTTGCTAATAGCGACCAAGGCAACGGTTTCCGGGTCGCGGCCCGCTGCGTGCGCTGCCTCATCAATCCTGGTCTTGACGGCGCGAAGATTTTGGAGAATGTCTGCTGGGTTTGAATTTTCTGCCGTCATAATGAATGTCACCTATTGATCGTGAGCGAATGCCCGACACGCTAACAGACCTAGTCCGAACCCTCAATTTGACCTTCGGGCC
>DFRF01000096.1:0-447 GCA_002378125.1 Rhodospirillaceae bacterium UBA3470
GGCGGCGGCGGTTTCCCCGGCTAGGCGGGCCAAATTCTGTTGCACGGCCTGGAACTTCGCAATGGGCCGCCCGAAGGCCTCACGCTCCTGGGCATAGGATACGGACAGGTCGAGCACCGCTTGCAGGGCACCGGCCATTTGCTGCGCACGCACGGCAGCACCCATAAGCATCACGTCCTCAAGCCCCAAAGTGTTAGGTGCCCGCGCAGCGGCGATCACCGGCACGCCATTGAACACCATCTGGCCGATCCCATCCCCCGCCATGCCAGCGGTGGGCGTGATATCGGCAGATGCGGTCGCGACAAGCACTACCTGGGGGCCGCCCTCACCGGCAGCCACACAAGCCACGTGCTCTGCGAGCGCGGGGAACGGCACACCTCGCGCGCAGCCATGCAGGTGCCTGCCCCTAATCCGCAGCGGTTCGGCGGGGCTGCCCATAGCGACGGT
>DFRF01000096.1:782-7058 GCA_002378125.1 Rhodospirillaceae bacterium UBA3470
ATGGGTCCCGGTGGCACCTGAAGCCCCCCCCGCGCCATCAGCCAGCCCCCCAGCAACGTCTCCGCCAGGGGCACGGGAACGGCGTGGCGACCCGCGACATATAAGATATCGAAGCCGTCACTAATCGCAGCGCCTGCACCACCATGATCCTCATGGACCCAGGCTAGGGTCAGCCCCGCTTCCTCCAGCGCATTCCACAGCGCTGTCTTCCAGCTGTCGTCGACGGCGGCGATAACTGCCTGCGGATCGGCCAGTTCCTGAAAAATTCGGGCCGTTGTATCGATGATCAGGGTATCGGTGTCGCTCATGGTCGGGCAAGATAGTCCGCATCCCTCGGCGGCAAAACATCACCTTGTTTCAAAAGGTGGCTATGCGTCAGCCGACATTGATTACTTTGCCCGGGTTCATAATATTAGCCGGATCGAAGGCCTGTTTGACCCGCGCCATGAGATCAATTTCGACGTCTGAGCGGTAGTGAGCTAGGTCACCCACTTTGTTGAGACCGACGCCGTGTTCAGCGCTGAAGGTCCCACCCATAGCAATGGCTAGATCGTGAAGCTTGCGGTTTATGCCATTCTTGAGGGCCAGGAACGCATCGCGACCCATATCGTTTGGCTGCAGCACATTGAAGTGCAGATTGCCATCTCCCATATGACCAAAAGGCAACAATCGTGCGCCAGGAATGGTTTGGGTCACAATGGATCCTCCCTGGGCCACATATTCGGGAACCCTGGAAATAGGAATAGAGACGTCGTGCTTGATCACCATGGCTTCCATGCTTTGGGCTTCCGGCAGACCCTCGCGCACGTTCCACAGGTTGGCAGCCTGCTGACCGCTTTCGGCCATGACAGCGTCGGTGACAATACCGTCTTCAAAGGCTTCACCGAGCCCCTTTTCTACGGCTTCACGGACCGCTGCCTCGTTGTCATAGCAGGCAGCCTCCATGAGTGAATATAGTGAATGGGCATCAGTAAAAGGATTGTGTGCATCATCAATGTGGTCGACAGTGATCTCCATACCCAGGTCCGTGAATACCTCGAAGGCAATCAAGGATCCGGATAGGCGCCCGCGCATAATCCGGAACAATTTTAGGAGGTCTTCCCAGTTTTTCGCAGTTGCCATGGCCGTGACCCGGTCTCTTGGCGCTGGCACCAATGAGAGGACCGCTGCCGTGATAACGCCAAGTGTTCCCTCCGCGCCGATAAACAGCTGTTTAAGATCGTAACCGGTGTTGTCCTTCCGGAGCCCACGAAGGCCGTCCCACACGCGCCCGTCAGGCAGGACCACTTCTAGACCCAAGACCTGCTCACGGGTATTCCCATATCGGACCGTATTGTTGCCGCCGGCGTTGGTCGCGATATTGCCACCGATGCAGCAACTTCCCTCAGATGCTAGCGTCAGCGGAAACAGGAACCCGGCAGCGGATGCCGTCGCCTGAACGTCCGCTAACAGACAGCCCGCTTCCACAGTTAGTGTGGCGTTATCAGCATCCAATTCGCGGACATTATTGAGGCGCTCAGTGCTCAGGACGATTCCGCCATCTGGAACCGCACCACCAACCATGCCCGTGTTGCCGCCTTGGGGCGTGATAGAGATTCCAGCGTTGTGACAGATGTAGATTACTTGAGCTACCTGTTCGGTGGTGCTTGGACGGACCACCATCTGGCATGTCCCTTCCAAGATTTTCAGCCACTCATTAACATAGGGTTCCACGTCGGCGGCGTCGGCCAGCCAACCGTTATCGCCAACGACCTCTTTAATCGCAGTAATTGCGGCTTGCCCGTCCAAGGTATTCCTCACAATCTCGGGTCCCTACCCTGATGAGAAAGAGTATCTCAATGCCACCATATATGCGGCACCGCAAGTCTTGCCCGCAACCGACTGAAGATGCGGACTTAGCTGGTGTCACACGGCATCTAGGACACTCTACGCGCCACCGTCTGATGCTCCGTCCTGAGCCCCACTCACTTGCAACCACGTCGTTGTGAATGCTTCGATAGCGGCTCGCGCCGGCTCTGCCATAGGCCCGGCGATCTCCGCACGGATATAGATTATGACCAGGGTCATAGCGCTCAGTCCCACCTGGTCGTTTTTGCGCCGCGTCTCCTTATGGATGCTTCGGAAGTCATAGTGTGCCCGCTTCAGATCGATGGGTTCCGTCCCGTAGCGCGTGTAGGCGCGATCAATGTATTTGGTGATAGTCTCCGCCATAGCTCGCAAGCGCACAGGCGCATAGAGCTTTTCCGCCTCAGCAATGATAGTTGGCGCGTCGCGATTGAGCTGTTTCGACTCGCGTTCTGTCTTGTCGCCGAATAAACCAAAAATCATCCTTGCCCTACCTTTTCTAGGCCCATCGGCTTGGCCGACGGATGGGCATCATATAGGGTCTGGCTCAATAGGGAAACGGCAGACACCAAGGGGGCATCATGCCAATCCAACGATATCGTCCGAACTACGCAAAGTTGACGGGAGACCAACTAGCACCGTGGCGCAATGTGCCGCCAGCTATTGTTTCCGACATGATGAACCGCACCCAGGTCATGGACGGCCGCATCAAACCCATCCAGGATGGCATAAGCGTCTGCGGCCAGGCCCGCACGGTCGACGTCATGGTTGGTGACAACGGCGCCCCGCACATGCTGATTGGCCTGATGGAACCAGGTGAGATCATGGTTATCAACGCAGGCGGATTCCTAGGAACGGCCGTCTGGGGCGGCATTATGACCCGCGCCGCGATGCAGCGTGAGATCGGCGGGATTGTCGTCGATGGAGCTGTTCGTGATGTCGCCGAAATCCGAGAACTAGGTTTTCCCGTCTTCACCGCCGGCATCGTGCCGGCGGGGCCGCACAAGGGCTATGGCGGCATCATCGACGGGACCATCTCCTGTGCCGGCTGTCCGGTAAAGTCTGGTGACATCGTCATTGGTGATGACGACGGTGTTGCCGTGGTGCCGCTGGAACGCCAAGAGAACCTGTTAGTGAAGTCTCAGGAGAAGATGGCCCAGGAGAACGAGACCAACGCCGACACGGCCAAAGGCGCGCTCCCCGGCGACCGTCTCGGACTTGGCGAAGCCGAGTGGCTGGAATAGCGCATATATTTTTGGCTCGTCAATAATCCAGGTTTTTGCCTCGGCGGTAGTTAACCAACTCAGAATCACGACAACTTCTAGACCGCATCAGAGATGCCGAAGGCACCAATTAGGAAGGGTCCAGTTGCGACCTGGATACCGCATAGTTCCTAGAATTTGAGGAACTTCTGGACGCCATCGTGACCATCTGGGAAAGCCCCGGGGATTGATTCGTCGTCGTCGAAGCGGTAATCAGGGGTTATGCTTGAACATCATGTCGAGGCGGCTCTGGCCGCCGTGCCCATCACCCTAATTCCTGAAAAAAGCTCGGAAGCCTGGCAAACCGAGCAGCCCGACACCGTTCGCGCCTGGCTTGGAAAATCCGGCTTCAAGGGCAAAACCGGTGCCCTCAGCCTAATACCCGCTGACGACGGATCGCTGGCTGGTGTCGTTTTCGTAACACCTGACACACCAACGCTTTGGGATTTCGCGACGCTTCCCGAAAATCTACCTCGTGGAGCCTATGCGGTCGCGGACGAATTGGACGCCGACGCGGCGACGCATTTGGCTCTGGCTTGGGCTCTAGCCGGATACCGGTTCAGCCGATATAAACAGGATAGATATGATGACGAATCTCCGCAATTAGTCTGGCCGGCCACCTGTCGGCGCGAAGAGGCGTCTTATTTGGCCGAAGCCACAGGCCTAGTACGGGACCTTATCAATACGCCAGCCGCGGACATGGGTCCAGACGGCCTAGCCCAGGCAGCCCAAAACCTAGCCACCAAACATAGTGCGGCCATCGCGCTCACGATTGGAGACGAACTCCTGACCAACAACTTTCCGGCCATCCATGCCGTCGGCCGGGCCAACGACCGCGCGCCGCGTCTGATTGACCTGATGTGGGGACCGGCTGATGCGCCAAAGGTAACCTTGGTGGGTAAAGGCGTGTGCTTCGACACGGGCGGCCTGGACATCAAATCAGCGGCCGGCATGAAGCTGATGAAGAAGGACATGGGCGGAGCGGCGCATGTCTTGGGCGCTGCAGATGCACTCATGGAATCAGGTCTGAATATTCGCCTTCGCGTACTGGTGCCAGCCGTTGAGAACTCCATCTCCAGCAACGCCATGCGCCCGGGCGACGTAGTGCCAACCCGCAAAGGCCTGACCATTGAAATTGGTAATACAGACGCGGAGGGTCGCGTTATTCTGTCCGATGCCTTGGCAGAAGCTGCAGCGGAGAAGCCGGAATTGATTGTCGATTTTGCCACTCTAACGGGTTCAGCACGAATAGCCCTGGGCACCGAATTGCCAGCTCTCTTCTGCAATGATGATGATTTAGCCGATGGTCTCTTGGCCGCGGGGAAGGACACCTCAGACCCGCTCTGGCGCATGCCGCTTTGGGCCGGTTACGACAAGATGGTCGACGGCAAGATCGGAGACGTTAATAATGCCCCCGAGGGCGGCTATGGCGGTTCCATCACAGCAGCGCTGTTCCTACAACGATTTGTTGATGACGACATTCCCTGGGCTCATATCGATCTTATGGCCTGGAACTTAAGCCCCAAACCTGGCCGCCCCGAGGGCGGAGAAGCCATGGGGATGAGAGCCCTCGTTCGCTACCTTCAGGACCGTTTCGGGGCCTGAATAGAGAGATTATTGAGACCTGCCAGCAACACTCACATGGAACTCAAACCGGACGATCACATGGGTCGTTAATCTCCTAATAAAACTGTCACTGGCTAGACACATCCGGCGAAATCGACAAACGCAGCATTCTGGTTCATTGCTTGGTGTTCGATCTCACATTGTTCGCAAGCGTAGCAAGCTTCTCTTACGCGCTGTGCAATAGGAGGAGGGTGTTGCCGACAGAATTACCCGATCGCATTAGGACACGATGGGTTTACCAAAAAAATCAACCGTGGGCTTTACTTCGCACTGGTGTCCGAAAGCGATGCAGGTATGTAGGTAGGACTGCTTCCGCAGGCGTGGGCTGCAGGTCAAGCGCCGTCAAACCTTGTGCGTCCTCCGAGAGCACATTATCACGCTTCATCAAAGCCACCTGATCCGGGGTCAACAACGGTTTTGGCAGAAATTGAAGCAACAAGGCTTCGAACGAAGCCACAATCAACGGCATAGGTAATAATAGCCTCTTTCGCTCGGTCACCCTCAATATCAGCTCCATAAGTTCTTTGAACGAATAGACCTGGGGCCCCCCCAATTCATAGGTCTCACCGCACGTTTCGGGCCTAGATATGCTATCGAACATGGCCTGCGCTACGTCGCCGACGTAAACGGGTTGGAACTTACAGCCGCCGTCGCCGAACCAATCTATACCAAACCCGTCTGCACCGCCCAGCGATACCTTAGGCATGAGCGGGGCGCCCATGACCGGCAAAGCCGGGAGAACCCGCATCATACCGGCAAACATGTTGAAGAAATTGTCTTCGGGTCCAAAAATCACGCTCGGTCGGAAAATGGTCGCTCTTGGGAAAACGGCCTTAACCGCCTCTTCACCCGCATACTTCGTGCGGCCGTACAAAGCTAGTGACCCCGGGTCGGCACCCAACGCCGACATGTGCAAGAATCTGTCAGCGCCAGCCTCGGCGGCGGCCTTGGCAACGTTTGCCGATCCGTGTACGTGTATCCGCTCAAATGTCCGAAGTCCACGTTCATAGAGAATACCGACTAAATTAACCACCACATTGGCTCCATGAACAGCCGTTGCCACCTGAGCAGGATCGTTGATATCAATTTGCCAGGGGACAATTTGTCCAACATCGCCATAGGGTTTAAGGAACAAGGCCGCTTCCACGTCGCGAACGCCCACGCGCACATCGGCGCCACTCTTTGCCAATAGGCGCACCAGGTGGCGGCCAACAAAACCCGAGCCCCCGATTACAGTGACGCGATCGGTGGATGAAAGCCCTTTCGTTGATGTCGATGAGAAGCCTGGCATTGTTCCTCTTCGCCGGGTCGACAGTCTGTTAGAACACTATTTGGATTACATGGCTTCTCAACCAGCGTCAACCGAGCTAACACCCGGTCAAGACGCGCAAAAAATCTTCCCGATACCAGCTATGCCTCATGTGTTGACAATACCTCCATGCCTCAATATTGACAGTGCACGTTTCCAGTGAGTAATAGAAATTAGGGGCCCAGGTGGCGGAATTGGTAGACGCGCAGGTTTCAGGTACCTGTGGCCGCAAGG
>DFRF01000096.1:7391-13734 GCA_002378125.1 Rhodospirillaceae bacterium UBA3470
GTGGAAGTTCGAGTCTTCTCCTGGGCACCATTTCCAGCGGTTAAAAATTGGTTGCGGAGAGCAACCTAAAAAGACTGGGTCAAAGTGGCACGGATCGGAAATTGCCAAAACTAACGAAACGCGAACCCGAATTGATCAATCTGCACCGGGGCGATATCCCGGACAACATATCCTTTGGCGACAGCGTCGCCGTGGATACGGAAACCCAGGGTCTAGACCTGAGCAGGGATCGGTTGTGTGTGGTGCAGTTGTCTAGCGGCGACGGAGTATGTCATCTGATCCAAATTAGAGCTGACGAGTATGACGCGCCGAATTTAAAATCATTATTGGCAAATACAGGCGTCACCAAGATATTCCACTTCGCGCGTTTCGACATAGCAATTTTAAAGCGATACCTGGACGTCACCGTTTCACCAATCTTTTGTACAAAGATTGCATCGAAGTTGGTCCGGACCTACACAGATCGTCACGGCCTCAAGGACATCACTCGGGAACTCCTAAACATTGAGCTTTCAAAAGAACAACAATCTTCAGATTGGGCCGTCAACGAGCTGTCGAAAGACCAGTTGAAATACGCCGCGTCTGACGTGCTGAACTTGCATGACATTCGCGACAAGCTGCAGGCCATGCTAATCCGCGAAGGCCGATTGGAACTGGCCCAGGCCTGTTTCGATTTCCTGCCAACCCGCGCCCAGCTGGATGTGAATGGCTGGGAGGATGTCGATATTTTTGCGCACTCCTAACGTCTTAACACCGCGGATTTATTGACGTTTCGAATACTGAGGCGCATACTCGGTGTGATTTGTGGTGGACGCTGACGGCTTGCCGGTTCTCGAGACAGCGTTATCACCCAATCTGTACTATCGAACATGCACTCATGCCCCTCGCCGAACATCCTGCATCGGATAGACCAGCCAATATGACACCGCCCGCAGCTCCCCAAACCACCTTGCAGACCGACCCTGATATTGCTTCCGCCCGGCGCGTACTGAGCGCGGAGGCGAAGGCACTCATCGCCTTGTCCGACAGCCTGGGGCCATCCTTCTTGCGCGCGCTTGATATTTTCGCCGCCACGGAAGGCCGGGTCATCGTTTCGGGCATGGGTAAAAGCGGCCACATCGGCAACAAGATCGCCGCCACCCTAGCTTCGACGGGCACGCCGTCGTTCTTTGTTCATCCTGCGGAAGCTTCGCACGGTGACTTGGGCATGATCACGGAGAATGATTCTCTCTTCGCCCTTTCGAATTCAGGCGAAACATCTGAATTGGCGGATATCGTCACCTACGCGGCCCGATTCAAGATCCCCCTCGTGGCGATGACCGCCGTCGCCGACAGCACACTGTCAAAGGCAGCCGATGCGGCTCTGATCCTGCCGGATGCGCCAGAAGCCTGCCCAATGGGCCTAGCTCCGACCACGTCGTCGACTATGATGCTGGCCTTGGGCGATGCTATGGCGGTCGCATTGCTGGAACGCAGAAAGTTCTCTTTGGCGGATTTCAAGGAACTGCATCCCGGCGGAAAGCTGGGCCAACGCCTGATGAAGGTCGCCGACATCATGCACAAAGGTGATGAACTCCCGCTAGTAACACCGGACACGGTCATGTCGGACGTACTACTGGAAATGACGGCAAAACGGTTCGGTTGCGTAGGCATACGCGGGACCAACGGAGACCTCGTCGGCATGATCACAGATGGAGACCTGCGCCGCCACATGGGCAATTCACTATTGGAGGCCCGCGCTGTCGATGTGATGACTGAGGGCGCGCGTACCATCGGTCCCAATGCGCTGCTTAGTGAGGCGATGGCCGTGATGAACACCTTGTCCATCACCAATCTGTTTGTCGTCGAGCAAGGTGGACCGGTGGGAATACTCCACATCCACGATTGTCTGCGTGCCGGCGTGGCCTGACGGAGGGGTGATGGTTCAGGCGCAAACGGAGTTCCATCCCGCGGCACCAGCGCCGCTAGGTCTTCGGGGCCGTAATAACCTCAGCGACGCCATCAGCAACGGTGAAGTCCTTAGCCACTCGCGCCTATACAGCCGCTTTGTTAGTTTAATGAAGCTTGTCCTGCCGCTTCTGGCGCTTGTCGTGATCGCCCTGGTGGTAGCCTGGCCGCATCTGGACACCACCGATATCCGTTTCCGGATCGGTTTCGCCACCCAGCAACTGAACGACGCCGAGGACCCCAATATGATCAACCCGCGCTATGTGGGAACGGATAAGGATAATCAGCCGTTTTCCTTGACCGCGGACCTAGCCAGAAACCTCTCCGGTCCTGGGGCCCTGGTCGAGTTGGAGATGCCAAAGGCTGATATCACCACGCAAGACGGCACCTGGTTGGTCCTGACGGCGGAAAACGGCATTTATGCCCGCGAAGCGAAAACACTGAAACTCGACGGCAAAGTCAATCTGTTTCATGACCACGGATATGAGTTTCGAACGGACCGCGCGCAGATTGATTTGGCCGCCGGGACGGCAACCGGCAATGATCCGGTCGAGGGGCAAGGCGCCTTCGGGCACTTGACGGCGACCGGCTTTCAACTAACCGACAAAGGACGGACCATCCAGTTTCGCGGCAAGTCGAAACTCACCTTCTATCCCGGGACCAGCGGACCAAAACCATGAGGGCGTACGTACGTGCGGTAAGCAGCACCCTCTTGTGGCTGTCCGTGACTGCTATTTCTGACACCTCGGCCTGGTCGCAATCCCTGAACTTCGCCACAAGCGGCGACCTTCCCATCGAAGTTTTCGCCGACAATGGGATCGAATGGCAGCAGGATTCCATGGTTTTCATCGCCCAAGGCAACGCCCGCGCCGTCCGGGCGGACGTCACGGTCTTCGCTGACGAATTGCGGGCCTACTATCGCGAACTTGCCGGCGGCGGCACGGACATCTGGCGCCTGGACGCCATGGGAACCGTACGGATCAAAACGCCGGAATCAAACACCTACGGGGAGAAAGCCGTCTACAATGTGGACAAGGCCGTTTTAGTGGTGAGCGGCGGCAAGGTACGCCTAGTCACCAGCACGGACACAATCACCGCTGACCGACAGCTAGAGTATTGGGAAGAGAAACAAATGGCTGTCGCGCGTGGTAGCGCACAGGCCTTGCACGAAGAAAAGAAATTAAACGCGGAAGTCCTAGTTGCCTATTTCCGCAAGGACAAGGACGGAAAATCGACGATCCACCGCATCGAGGCCTTCAACAAAGTCAAGGTAGAGACACCGAAGGACACGGCCCTGAGCGATCGCGGGGTCTACAATGTCAACAGCGGGATTGCGACCCTGGTCGGTTCGGTAAAAGTGCTGCGTGACGGCAACGTCATCAACGGATGCAGTGCCGATGTCAATTTGAATTCGGGAGTCAGCCGTATGCACAGTTGCCAGAACGCCTCCGGCAGCGGTAAAACTAGAGCCCAGGGTGTTTTATTGCCGCGCCGAGGCAAAGATGCCCTTAGAAAGAAAAACTCCAAGGCAAAGTAGCCACGTTTCGGCCTGGCGTGCAGGCCTTATCCGGGGATTGAATGCGTTAGATGAGCGTGTCAGGGGACCACATGCAGGGCGTTGAACCCGCGGAGAGCGGACCACGCCTTGTTGCCGATAACCGTGGCCTGGTGGCGTACAATATCGGGAAGCGCTTCAAGAAGCGTCCGGTGGTTCGGGGCGTCAGCCTGGAACTACAACGTGGCGAGGTAGTCGGCCTCTTGGGACCGAACGGCGCCGGCAAGACGACCTGCTTTTACATAATTACAGGCCTGATCACACCGGACTACGGCCACATCGTTCTCGACGGCAACGACATCACAAACCTTCCCATGTACCGCCGATCACGTATGGGCATCGGATATCTACCACAGGAAGCCTCCATTTTTCGCGGCCTCACCGTTGAGAACAACATCCGCGCTGTCCTCGAGGTGGCGGAGAAATCTCGCGAACGGCGCGAGGCGATCCTCGAAGCCCTATTAGCAGAGTTTTCCATCACCCACCTTCGGCGCACTCCGGCACTAGCACTATCGGGCGGCGAACGGCGTCGGGTGGAAATCGCCCGGGCGTTGGCCTCGAACCCTCATTTCGTTCTCTTGGATGAACCATTCGCTGGGATCGACCCTATCGCCGTGGGTGACATTCGCGACCTCGTGGCACAACTAAAGGATCGCGGCATCGGCGTCCTGATCACCGATCACAATGTCCGCGAAACGCTGGACGTCATTGATCGAGCCTACATCATCCATGACGGCATGATGCTTATGGAAGGCGCACCCACCGATATTGTAGGTAATGAGGATGTGCGGCGCGTTTATCTGGGTGACCGGTTCAGTCTCTAGACGGTTTCGGAACGGAGCGTCCTTATGGCTCTAGTCCCGCGATTAGACCAACGCCAGTCCCAATCGCTGGTCATGACACCGCAACTACAGCAGGCAATCAAGCTGCTGCAGATGTCTAACATGGAGCTTTCCGAGTTCATCACCGAGGAACTGGAACAGAACCCCATGCTGGAGCGCGAAGAGGCCGACCGCCGCGACGATATACACGCCCCCGACGTTCTCCACCCCGACGAAATCGGCGATAGCGACCTGGGCGGCGTCGACGTTACAGACCCGGTCGCCCTTTCAGACATAGATTTTGAGGCGCCCGCGCCTACGGAACTGAGCACGACTTCTGGTCTCGATGTGGATTACGAGAACATCTACACCTCAAACGGGATCGGCGATGACCAAACCTTGGCGGACACGCCACATCAGTACGCCGAACCCGCGTTCAGTAATAGCGCCCATTCCGGCGGCGGTGGGTTCGAATCGTCGGTCCCGGACTTGGAGCAGGTCTTGTCTGAATTGCCGTCCCTTCGCGACCATCTCATCTATCAGCTCACCATGGATTTCGCCAACGGCCCGGCACGGATGGTTGGCCTCTACCTCATCGACCATCTGACCGAGGCGGGTTACCTGGAGTTGGACATTGACGAGGCGGCGGCGACCTTGGGCTGTGATGCGGAACTGGTCGCCGACACCTTGACACGCCTACAGCACTTCGACCCTCCGGGAATTTTCGCGCGCGATCTCCGTGAGTGCTTGGCCCTGCAGCTCCAGGACATGCATCGGCTGGATCCCTGCATGGCTGCATTGCTGGACAACCTGGAATTGGTAGCCGCGCGCGAGTTCAAGAAATTGGAGGCCGTCTGTCAGTGCGACGCAGAGGATGTCGCCGACATGATCGAGGAAATCCGCACCCTAGCGCCAAAGCCGGCAATGGGCTTCGACCAGGATATGGCCCAGCTCGTGACACCCGACGTCCTAATGCGCCCCGCACCAGGTGGCGGCTGGATATTGGAGTTAAACAGCGAGACCTTGCCCAGGGTTCTGGTCAACAACCATTATCATGCCCGAGTGCGCAAGGAAGCCCACACCAAAGATGAAAAATCTTATATCGCCGAGCATTTCCAATCCGCAAACTGGCTGGTCAAGGCCCTCCACCAACGAGCGACAACGATCATGAAAGTGGCGACAGAACTGGTTTGCCAACAGGAGAGTTTCTTTACCCTCGGCGTTCAACACCTCAAGCCGTTGGTGCTTCGCGACATCGCTGAAGCCATCGAAATGCACGAAAGCACGGTCAGCCGGGTGACATCTAACAAATTCATGGCGACCCCACGCGGAATCTTCGAACTGAAGTACTTCTTCACACCCGCCATCGCATCAACCGGAAGCGGTGACGCCCATTCGGCGGAGGCAGTCCGTCACCGTATCAAGGAGCTCATCGACACGGAACCACCGAAGAAGATTCTATCCGACGACAAAATCGTCGCGCTTCTGCGGGCCGAAGGCGTCAATATCGCCCGACGCACGGTAGCCAAGTACCGCGAGGCCATGCGAATTCCATCCTCCGTTCAGCGCCGACGGGATAAGGCCGCCTTGCCCCGAACAAAATAAATTTTCAAGATAGAAAATGGTTTTTTTATGAGTCTATTGACTCCCATTGCGGTGGGAATTAGGTTCCCTTTCTCTCCTAGATCGACGACAATTTTCCTTGGCATAGCGCACAGTTATTACGGTATCGTTCGGAATTTTGGCATGCCTATTCCGGGAGAACACGAAGACATAACGAGACACAGTGAAACCCATGGACACATCCGTGAAAGGCAAGAACCTGGACGTCGGAGACTCCCGGAGTTCGTACGTTGGAGCCCAACTGGACGGCCCCGTCACAAAATACTTCAACCGGGCGATCGATGGGACGGCGGTCTTCTCTTGCGATGGTCAAGACATGTCCGCAGATATATCCATTGATTGGGCTCCTCGCGGCTTCGTCGTTCAAAGTGGCGGCGAGGCAGAAGACCACTACACC
>DFRF01000042.1 GCA_002378125.1 Rhodospirillaceae bacterium UBA3470
GAGAGGAAGCGCTTGGCTTCACCTTCCGATTCCTTGATGACACGCTGTTTGTAAGCTTCGGCGTCCTGCAGCATTTTCTGCGCCTCACCCTTGGCCCGCGGGACGATGTCGTTTTTGTAGGCCGTGGCCTCGTTGACGGAACGTTCCTGGTCCTGCTTGGCTCGCTGCACGTCGTGGAAGGCGTCGATCACCTCCTGTGGTGGGTCCGCCTTCTGCAGCTGGATTTCCGCGATCGAGACGCCGGCGCCGTACTGATCTAGGATTTTCTGCAGAAGCTCCTTTGAATCCTGCTGGACGGACTGTCGCTTCGTCGTGATCGCCTCTTCCAGGCGCGTTTGGCCAATTATCTCACGCATCGCACTCTCGGCTGCGATCTTGATGGTCGCTTGCGGGTCGCGAATGTTAAACAGGTAATCGGCAGCGTTCTTGATCCGCCACTGCACCACAAAATCAATGTCAATGATGTTTTGGTCCGACGTAAGCATCAGGCTTTCTTCGGATACGTCGCGCGAACCGCCGCGGCCCATGTCGCCAACGCCCCGGAAGCCGATGTTGATGGTATTGGTGCGTTCCACGTTAGGCTTAATCACATCACCGATAGGCCCCGGCGCCCAGAAGTGCAGCCCCGGGCCCGTACGCTTCACAAATTCGCCAAAAAGAAGTTCAACGCCCTGCTCACCTGGGTTGACCCGATAGACGCCAGTGGCGCCCCAGACCAGGGCCAAGACAAGCGCGATGGTAATGATACCCTTGATGCCGCCACCGCCGGGAACAAATTTCTTTACCTTGTCCTGGCTCCTGCGGAGCATCTCTTCTATGTCAGGCGGTTGCGGTCCACGTCCTCCACCGCGAAAGGGGTTATTACCGCCGCCGCCGCCGCCGCCGCCGCCGCCCCAGGGGCCGCCACCTTGTGCTTTCCAAGGCATTGATCATCCTTTCTCAATTCTCACGCCGTCCCGTGACAGCGCGAACTTGTAAATCCGGATAGTTGCGCTACTTCCTTGTATATGAATGCGCTAGTCGATGGTGTTTTATGCCTTCGGCGCGGCGGATGCAACGATCACGGGGCCACAAAACCACCGCTTGAGGCCTAGAGGTAATATTGGAAGATCAAACGGAGTTTGCAAGGATGGCGGAGATTAACGAACAGCAGATCCTCGAGGCCTTGTCGGGCGTGAAGGATCCAGAGACCGGCGAGGACATCGTATCCGCCGGCATGGTCGCGGGCGTCCAGCTCAAAGACGGCCATGTAGCCTTCGCAATCGAAGTAGATCCGACTCGTGGCGCCCAACTAGAGCCGCTGCGCAAGGAAGCGGAACAAATAGTCCACGCCCTACCCGGCGTACTGACGGCGACCGTGGTCTTGACCGCTGAAAGGGCAGGCAGCCAAGCGAAAACCGCACCCCCTTCCCCGCCAGCCCAAACCCCCAGCGGCCAACCAGGTGACCAACCGGGCGGCGCGGCCAAGGCCGCGCAGATGATCCCCGGCTGCAAATCTATTATCGCAGTGGCATCAGGCAAAGGTGGGGTCGGAAAGTCGACAACAGCTACAAACCTGGCGCTTGGACTAGCCGCGTCAGGCAAAAAAGTGGGCCTGATGGATGCGGATATTTACGGCCCGTCTATGCCGCGCATGATGGGGATCACTGGCCAACCCGTATCCGACGACGGAAAGACGCTACGGCCCATGGCAAATTATGGCATCAAGGTCATGTCCATAGGCTTTCTTGTGGACGAAGACACGCCGATGATTTGGCGTGGCCCTATGGTCCAATCTGCGTTGGAGCAGATGATGCGTGACGTCAACTGGGGAGAATTGGACGTCCTCGTCGTAGATATGCCACCGGGCACGGGCGACGCCCAATTGACCATGGCGCAACGCGTGCCCCTGACGGGCGCCGTCATAGTCTCCACTCCACAAGACATCGCTCTTCTAGACGCCCGCAAGGGCCTCAACATGTTCCGCAAGGTCGACGTACCAGTCTTCGGGATCATCGAGAACATGAGCTATTTCACCTGCCCCCATTGCGGCGAGCGTTCAGAGATTTTCGCCCATGGCGGGGCCAAGGCCGAGGCCGAACGGCTGGGATGCGATTTTCTTGGCGAAATCCCTCTGGACATCGAAATCCGAACCACATCAGACGGCGGTCATCCCATTACCGTGTCGCAACCTGACGGTGCCCACGCGAAGAGCTACAAGTTCATAGCCGAAACGGTTTGGAACAAGATCGAGCAAACTCTGACAGCCCGCGAATCGGACGCGCCGCGTATCGTTATTCAGTAGTCGCGGACCGCCTAAGGTCGCTCAGCAACGGCTCCATAAATTCCGCATAGAGCCAAGAATAGGCCAGCAGTTTAGCGCATGCGAGTGTAAACTACGAAGCTGAATACCGGGCCACCTTCCATTTCCGGTGCGCGCGGTTCACGGCTGACCTCGCGCCACTGGGTCGTGTCCAGATCAGGGAAGAAGGCGTCGCCCGGAAACTCGCCGTCGATTTCCGTCAAATAGATCTTATCAGCGGCTGCCAAGACCTGAGAGTAAATCTCTGCGCCGCCTATGACGAAGACCTCGTCGCTGCCATCGATTTCCGCGATCGCCTGAGCCTTACAGAGTCCCGTGGCAACGTCGTGCACGACGTCGGCATCATCGGAAGAGAACGCCGTGTTGCGGGTGATCACGATATTGGCCCGGCCCGGCAAAGCCGAACCGATCGAGGCGTAGGTTTTGCGCCCCATGATCACTGGCGCCCCCATGGTCACGCGTTTGAAGTACTTGAGATCCTCGGAGATATGCCACGGCATACCACCCTCCAAACCAATGGTGCCATTGGACGCGGCGGCAGCAATCAGGGCGATGCGCGGCCTCATCTAGACGGCGATGGGCGCGGCGATATGCGGATGCGCCTCATAGCCAACCAGTTCAAAATCCTCGAACGTGAAGGCGAACAGGTCATTAACGTCGGGATTTATCTTTAAGGTCGGCAACGGCAGGCGTTCGCGGGTCATCTGAAAATCCGCCTGATCAAGATGGTTCGCATACAGATGCGCATCACCCATCGTGTAGACAAAGTCCCCGGGTTCCAAATCGCAGACCTGCGCCACCATCATGGTCAGCAGCGCATAGGACGCAATGTTAAACGGTACGCCCAGGAATATGTCGCAGCTGCGCTGATAGAGTTGGCATGATAACTTGCCGTCAGCCACATAGAACTGGAACAAGCAATGGCACGGCGGCAAAGCCATGTCGTTTACGTCAGCGACGTTCCAAGCACTGACTATGTGGCGGCGGGAGTTAGGGTTGTTCCGAATATCATTTATAATCTGCGCGATCTGATCCACCTTATCCCCGTTGGGCGTCGGCCAAGATCGCCATTGATGGCCGTAGACGGGCCCCAGGTCACCATTCTCATCAGCCCATTCGTCCCATATGGAAATCCCGTTATCGTTAAGATACTTGATGTTGGTGTCACCTGCCAGGAACCATAGCAATTCATAGATGATCGATTTCAGATGCAGTTTCTTAGTGGTGAGAATGGGGAACCCTGCGCCCAAGTCAAACCGCATCTGATAGCCGAAAACGCTCTGTGTACCTGTGCCGGTGCGATCACCACGGAACACGCCGGTCTCGCGCACATGGCGAAGAAGATCAAGATACTGCTGCATGGGGAATAGTCTAGCGGTTCGGCACGGAGCCTCCAAGCAAGGCCGTGGCCATGCCGGACGGCATCTATTATAGTGCTGACGAATCAACATCTTGAACAAAATCGAAGTTCTCCATGATAAGAAACGCATTCCCCATCCTCAACAGTGCAACGCTTATTTTTTTATTGCCGATTCCCGTCACCGCCCCCGTATTCGCCAACGGCAACAACACCGCCAATCTCCGAACAGACGGCTGGCGCGTTTTACAGACATCAGACCAGCAGGATAAGCTACCGGGCAGGGCCCCCTATGAGAAACTGCCGCAAGTCATTCAGATCAGTCCCTCCGTCCTAGCCCAGGGGGCCATCGCAAAGTTCGCGACATGGCCTCCGCACGCTGAATAGCCTTTGCCATGACTGATACCGCACCTGCTGACAATCCCGAAGACTATATCCGTGTCCAGCTGGTCGACGATGAAACCCTGATCTGGGCGGGCCAGCCGGACCGCGCCGCCTTCGCCAGCTCAAACCCATTTCGTTCCGTTTTTGGCCGCGTGGTCCTGATCATCGGTGCGGTGATGGTATACATGGCATTAGACGCCATGGCGGTAAACCCCAGAAGCCCGGGCGCTTTTGGATTACTGTTCGGCATCGTTTTCATAATATTCGGCGGCGGTCTGGCGTTAAAAAACTTCGAAAACTGGTGGTGCGCGCCGTCCACCTACTATGGCGTCACGGACAAACGCGCGATCATCCTCCGGGTCAAACCCTGGTTCAAGATTCAGAACTTCGGCAACCATCAGATCGCCTTTGTAGCGTCCGAGCCCTACGGCAATGAGGGACTTGGTAACGTATTGTTCGCGAATGAACCGTTTGGACGGATGCGGGCACTTCGCGCCGCGGTCGGCTTTTGGGGCGTGGCGAACCCGGACGTGGCGAAAGACAGCCTGCAGCTGCTGAAAGACAGCTTCGAATACTGATGCTCTGCCGTCGGCGCCGTCGCCCTAGTATCGGTGGTCGATCCAAAACCCATAACGTTGCCTATGCTGTATGAGCCGGCGCAGCCATTTGGAGATGGACCACGTAAGCAGCGTCTATCTTGTTAGCACCCACCGCACACACCTGGCGCTTTTGGTCCAGCTTTACGCCGGACCGTCTTTCTGTCAGGAACCCAATTCCATGGGCATATCCGGATCGTTCGCCCATTCGGTCATAGAGTTGTCATAAACGGCGATGTCCATGTACCCCAATTGGCGCAACAAAAAAGCATCCAGCGTCGCCGCTACGCCGCCACCGCAATAGACAATGACCCGGCCTCTAGGATCGGCGCCGACATCGGCGAAGGACTTGGCGACCTCGGCGGGAGTGTTGATCTTCAAGGTTTTGGCATTTTGCAAGGAGGCCGCGGGCACATTAACACTGCCCGGGATGCGACCGGCACGACCGTAGCGGTCATCTGCACCCTGATGGATGTTGGCGGTCAGCGCGTTGATGGTGCAAACCCCTTCTTTGTCAATAGCGCTCATCACCTCGCCCTTGCCGACAAAGGTGCCGGCGCGGGGGTTCGCCGTCAGTCTCGAGGGTGGATAGTCGGCGGGTGCAACGGAGACCGGCCGGCCTTCCGCCATCCACGTGTGGAAACCACCGTCCAGGATCGAAATCTTCTCCAGCCCGATAGCATACAGCATCCACCAGACGCGCGACGACCACTGCAGGGTATCACGGCTGTAGAGCACGACCCGATGTCCGTCGCCAATTCCCATCTCCCCCAGTTTAGCGGCCAGGACATCCGACGACGGCATGGCAAAACGGAAGGCATCTGGGCTTTGGTCAGAGAGATCGCCCTGAAGGTCAAAATATCCAGCGCCCGGAATATGGCCAGCATCGTATTCCGTCCGTGCATTGCGCGCGGTGACACCGTCGGCTCCATACTGCAGGTACATGGTACACTCAAAAACACGCAGCCCCGGGTCATCTAAATGCTCGGCCAACCAATCGCTGGACACAATCGCCTCTGGGTACAGGAACGTGGGTTCGCCCATCGTCACCTCCGTGGCCCGAGCACCTTGAGCAGGCGCGCATTGAATTCTTCCGGCGCATCCAACATGACCCAATGGCCCGCTCCGTCAATGATTTCGAACCGAGCCTTCGGGTCCAGTTCGCGAAGCAACGCCTCAATCAGGTCGAGGTTGGGTTGCGCATAAATATCTTCGCGACCCCATATCCCGTTCAGCGGTGCTGTAACGGCGCGGAGACCCGGCAACAACACATCCGTCTCCGTAATCAGGTGGGACCGCAACCGCGCCCGGTTAACATTGTTCAGCTGAATGCGCGCGATGTCCTCGTCAACCTCAGACGTCAGCATCGCGTTGGCCAGGTTCGCCCGTTGCACAGCCACGCGCTCATCCTCGGTCATATCATGGTGCATGGAGAGAAACGGCTTCTTCAAGCCATCCCATGGCCAACCGAACGCTGATGCGCCTACCAAGGAGAACGACTTCAACCGCACACCGGCCGCCACCGCCACATAGGACCCGGCAATGGACCCAAAAGAAAATCCGCAGAGATCAAAGGGGGCATCCCCCAGGATATTTTCAATACCCAATGACATGACCTCAGCCAATTTTACGACACTGGTCGGGTAATCCCTAGGGTCGAATTGAAACGGCGGGTCATCGGAATCCCCAAGACCCGGTATATCAGCGACAATCAGCCGGTAGTGCTGGGATAGGACCTCGATATTTTGGAGCCAGTGGTTCCAGGCCCCAGACCCGCCATGCAACAAGACCAACGGATCACCCGAGCCCCATGCATGCCAGACCATGTGGCCGTCGCCAGAAGGCGTGCGGATCACCTCAG
Source organism: Rhodospirillaceae bacterium UBA3470 (assembly GCA_002378125.1). GTDB lineage: Bacteria > Pseudomonadota > Alphaproteobacteria > Rhodospirillales > Casp-alpha2 > UBA3470. Next base: position 6,501 of record DFRF01000042.1, read on the forward strand.
CAGTGGCTTCCAATTGTTTGGCCAATTCGAGAAGGGACATGCGGGCGGGCTCTCTCTGATTGCGCCTCGATTACACTATTTGACGCACTCCAGAGAAGACGGCAGTGTTTCAGAATGTCGGACACCATCATCATCAGCGCCGAAGAGCTGTCGGACCTCACCCGACAGGCCTTTGAGCGGGCCGGTTTTTGCGAAATCGACGCGGAAGCAGCCGCAGAAATCTTGGTCACCACTGACCTCATGGGCATCTCAACGCACGGCGTCCACCGCCTCGATCAATACCTGAAACGGGTGCGCGCCGGAATGATCAATCCCGCGCCCAATATCATCACCGACGACCGCGCACCGGCGCTAGCAATACTTGACGGGGATGACGGCCAAGGCCAAGTCGTAGCGGCGCGGGCCTTGGAATTAGCCATGTCAAAGGCGCGGGCCAACGGTATCGCCTACGTGGCCGTGAAAAATTCTAACCACTTCGGTGCCACAGCGCCCTACGGCTTCGCCGCTTCCGTGGCAGCCATGGCGCTGATGTGCGGCACCAGCGCCTCGCCGGCCATGGCGCCCTTCGGCGGACGGGATTTGAAGATGGGCAATAACCCCTTTGGATTTGCCGCGCCCAGGCGTAGCGGCGCGCCATTCATCCTGGACATGGCCATGAGCGTCGCCGCGCGCGGCAAGATGCGTAAACTCCGCGATGCGGGCGAAGCGATGCCCATTGGTTGGGCGCTGGACGCCGCCGGCAAACCAACCACCGACCCGGCCGCTGGTCTGGACGGGTTCATCCAGTTCATTGGCGGACACAAGGGCTACGGGCTGTCGTTGATGGTCGAAATGCTGGGCGGGCTCCTGTCCGGCGGACGGTTCCTCGACGATGTCGGCGACATGTGGGCGGAGGAGGAACCGCAGGGCGTCAGCCACTTCTTCATCGTCATCGACCCAATCCGACTAATGGGCGCCGGCGATTACTATGAACGGATAGAAAGCTTCGTGAGCAAGGTCAAATCCTCTGCGCCGTTTCATGAGGGCGGCGAAGTTTTAATCCCCGGTGAAGTGGAATACCGCGCCATTCAGGAGCGGCGTGAAACTGGTATCCCGTTGGCGGCTGAATTGCTGGAGACGGTCAAACGGTTGGCTACGGCGTGACTGGCGCGACAGGTCCTATCGCGCACATACTTCAGTCATCTTCGAGCCTGTCGCAGCGCGGGAGCCAACAACCATGGTTATTTTGTCTGAACAAGCCTTCTTTTCACGGCTTTCGCTCCGAATTTTTTTCTTCTTATGGAGGATAAACCGTCTTAGAAAAGCAATTGCCGCTATACGTTGGCGTCAATCGTCATCCAGTATCTGCTGCAACCGGTCTTCGGTGACTTGAATGTTGACGCCAGCCCGCTCGGACTGCAATAGCATAGCGACACGGGAGTCACGTCCTCCCCATCCGCGGTTCATAGCTTCGGTAAGCTCGGCCAGGGTCGTGTGCGCCAGTTTCATGGGCACCTCGAACTCGCGGCCCACCTCGCAGGCTAGTGCCACGTCCTTTTTCGCCAGGGCCAAAGCGAAGTCGGGTGGGTCGAACTTCGCCGGCAGGAAATTCCGATACAGCGTGTCAAAGGTCCGCCGTCGCCCAAGCGCACCCTGACGTACGGCCTCCCATATGGCGTCCGGCTCCAATCCCGCCTTCACCCCCATGGTGAAGGTCTCGGCCAGTGCCGTCTGGATGATATAGCCTGACAGATTGTGGACCAGTTTGGCCACGGATCCGGCCCCGATGGGCCCGATGTAACGCGCCGCGTCACTCATTGACTCAAGAACCGGCTTGTGGGCGGTGAACACGTCTTCGTCGCCGCCGACCCAAATCGCCATTTTCCCGCTCTTTGCACCGTCCGGTCCACCGGAAACCGGCGCGTCCAAAAGCGCCCCTCCCTTTTCCGCAAACCGCGCGTGCAGTTCGCGCATAACGGTCGGCGAATTAGTCGACAAGTCAAAATAAGCCTGCCCCACCGAAAGGCCGGCAAGAATGCCGTCGTCGCCAAGCGCCACAGCCTGAACCTCCGTCGGGCCGGGTAAGGAGGTGAACACGACCTCGCTGGCTGCTGCGACCTCCCGTGGTGTGTCCGCCCAAGCCGCCCCTAACTCAAGGTGCGGATCGGCGCTTCGGCGATTGATGTCATGCACCACCAATGAATGCTGACCTCGAATGACGTTTAGCGCGATGCCCGCGCCCATAGTGCCCAAACCGATAAAGCCAACCTTCATAATGAATTCCCCATCCTTGTTTTAGCAACGCTCAAAAATCGTATCAGCCTCGTTCAGAGGGGTATACGTGCGGCCGTTTCAGGGCCCGTTGCGACTAAATCCTTTGCAATTATCGCAATTTTGACCCATTTTGCAGGAGCTGGCTTGCCGGCTATGGCGATAAACGCGTTGCGGAATAAGCGTTGCGGACCCGGGGGCAGTGCCCGGCGCCTCCACCAATTATTTCCCCTCGACAACAATCCTTTGGGATCATGGGGCGAGGGGCATTTAGGGGGGCGAAACAGGATCGACGTGCGTAGTAAAGGCAATGGCTTTCGCTCGGTGGGGTACCGCCGATACCGGTCCATTTATAATAGTTGCTAATGACAACTATGCTCCGGTTCGTGCCGCTGCTTAATGCAGTCGTACAACCGACACTTTAAGTCCTAGGTGTTAGCCCACTTAGGCGGGGTTCGGGAGGCGCCTGGCAACAGAAGCCTCCCACTTTCATTTCGGCCCCGTAATCCCCGATCTAGTTAGATTCGTAACCAAGCACCATTGTCCATCAGGTTCTCGTCGGCCCCTCACCTTAATTCTTCCGAAAACCTGCGCATAAATTGGAGCCTACAAGGGGACGAGAACAGCATGAAACACCGTCTTATATAGGCCGCGGCACTGCTGGCGGTTGTCGACATCGCCGCAAATCCAGTGAACGCAACAGCAGCAGCGTTAATCTGCTCTCCATGGCGAACCGATGTCGCGGTGATGTGGTGTTTCTCATCCACGACGCTCAGAACGCCGGCCTTCATCTCCGACGGCGGCGACAGCTCGCTGACTTTTAGCAAACCACCCAAGTACAAAGCTAAATGTTACACCCTAACCATCATCAAGACCTTCAAACGCTGATCCCCACGCCGATACACCTCGGGTCTAGCCACGCTGGCCGTTCCAGGGTAGAACAGTGCCATGGATTCAAAAATGCTTTGTTACGACGTTTGGATTGAAGAGGCGCTGCGCCGTGTCATTGAGCGCGCGCTGACATTGGCGGCCGAACACGGCCTGCCTGGTGATCACCATTTCTACATCACCTTCAAGACTGGTGATGACGGCGTCGAGGTGCCACCCTATCTGCGGGCTGAGCATCCGGATGAGATGACCATTGTGCTCCAGCATCAGTTCGAAAACCTGATTGTCGACGCAGACGGTTTCGCCGTCAGCCTGCGGTTTAAGGGTAAGCCGGAGAAAATGGTGATCCCTTATGCCGCCATCACCTCCTTCGCCGATCCATCGGTTAATTTTGGCCTGCAGCTAAAAACCGTCTCCATGGATGACGAAGACCTACCTGTTCTGGGCGGCGACAGTGACGAGGATTATTACGAGGCGATAGAGAAACTGGCCGTGACGGAAGACAACGACGATTCCGCCGACCACGATCAACCAAAGACCGGCGAAGTCATCGCCCTCGACGCTTTCCGCAACAAGCGATCCTGATTCCCGGTGCGCCGCGGCGGGGCCAGACGATAGATTTTCGAAAACGCCCCCGGAAGATCAGAGAGGACGTCATGACTTGCTACGATCACTACACTATGTTCCCGCTCGGCTCGGATGAGACGACTTATCGGAAGCTCGACATCGACGGCGGCGTGGGCATGACTTCCATGAACGGCGAGGAGATCCTGACCATTGATCCGGCCGTCATCGCCGAGCTATCGAAGGAAGCCTTCAAGGACATCAACCACCTACTGCGCCCCGCGCACCTGATGCAGCTAAGTAAAATCCTGGAGGACCCTGAGGCCTCCGACAATGACCGTTTCGTAGCTCTGGATCTCCTGAAGAACGCCAACATCGCGGCCGGCGGGGTGCTGCCTATGTGCCAGGACACGGGGACCGCCATCGTCATGGGCAAGAAGGGTCAACGCGTTTGGACTGGCGGCGGCGACGAAGCGGCCCTGGCCGAAGGCGCCATGCGAGCCTATGAAGAGAACAACCTGCGCTATTCCCAGGTGGCACCCATAGACATGTTCCAAGAGGTCAACACGGGCGACAACATGCCCGCCCAGATCGATATTTATGCCACCGAGAGCGACGAATATTCCTTCCTTTTCATCGCCAAGGGCGGCGGCTCGGCAAACAAGACGTTCCTCTATCAGCAGACCAAAGCTCTCTTGAATCCGGACAGCCTGGTGAAATTTCTTGACGAGAAGATTCGCACGCTGGGCACTGCGGCCTGTCCACCCTATCACCTGGCGGTGGTCATCGGCGGCACGTCGGCGGAAATGAACCTGAAAACCGTGAAGCTAGCATCCACCAAATACCTGGACGCGCTCCCGACCGAGGGAAACCAGTACGGCCAAGCCTTCCGCGACACGGAATGGGAAGAGAAAATTCTGAAGATAACCCGCGACATGGGCATCGGCGCCCAGTTTGGCGGCAAGTACTTCTGTCATGATGTCCGGGTTATCCGCCTGCCGCGCCACGGCGCATCCTGCCCCGTCGGTCTCGGGGTCTCCTGTTCAGCCGACCGCCAAATTAAAGGCAAAATCACCAAGGACGGCGTGTTCCTGGAGCAATTGGAGACCAATCCGGCCCAATACCTTCCGGAAGTGACCGATGATGCCTTAGGTGGGGAGGTCGTCTCCGTGGATCTCAACCGGCCCATGACGGAAATTCTGGCCCAGTTGGCGGAATGTCCGGTGAAGACGCGGCTAAGCCTAAACGGTCCGCTGATCGTGGCCCGCGACATCGCCCACGCGAAACTAAAAGAGCGCCTAGATAGAGGCGATAGCCTACCCCAGTACTTCAAGGACCACGGCGTCTATTACGCCGGCCCCGCGAAGACACCGGAAGGCTTCGCCTCCGGTTCTTTCGGGCCGACCACGGCGGGGCGCATGGACGCCTATGTCGATCAATTCCAGGCTGCCGGCGGTTCCTTGTTCATGCTCGCCAAGGGCAATCGCTCCAAGGCCGTCACCAAGGCCTGCCATCAACATGGGGGCTTCTATCTTGGCTCTATTGGCGGCCCAGCGGCGCGCCTCGCCCAGGACTGCATCAAGCATGTAGAGGTCGTGGAATACGAGGAGCTGGGCATGGAAGCCATCTGGAAGATCGCCGTTGAGGGCTTCCCCGCCTTCGTCGTCGTCGACGACAAGGGGAACGACTTCTTCGCCGAGTTCGCTGGGTGAGCATGGAACGAATTACTCTGATCACCGGCGGAAGCCGGGGAATTGGCTCAGCGGCAGCCAAGCTCTGCGCCAAGGCGGGACACGCTGTTGCAGTGAACTATGTCAGCAACGTAGACAAGGCCAACACCGTCGCTGCGGCCATACGCGATGCAGGTGGCATTGCCATGACCGTACAGGCGGACACGGGCGACGAGGCCCAGGTCGAACGTATGTTCGACGCTGTCTCATCTGAGTTGGGCCTGATCACGGGACTTGTCAACAACGCCGGCGTCCATGGCCCGCGCGGGCGACTTGATGAGCTCACCAATTACGAGATACAGGCAGTCTTGAACACCAATGTACTGGGTTGTTTCCTCTGCGCCCGGGCGGCGGTCAAACGCATGTCGACGAAGCATGGCGGTGGCGGTGGAGCCATCGTCAATGTCTCCTCTGGGTCCGCTCATCTCGGCGCACCGAACGATGGCATCCTCTACGCGGCATCGAAGGGTGCGGTCAACAGCCTCACAATCGGGCTCTCTCAAGAGGTCGCTCGCGAGGGCATACGCGTTAACACGGTAGCGCCGGGCCTCACGGAGACAGATATGCCGTCGAAGGAAGCCCTGGAGCACATGGGGCCACAACTGCCTTCCGGTAGGGTCGGCCAACCGGAAGAAATCGGCGAGGCCATTGTCTGGCTGCTTTCCGATGCCGCCTCCTACGTCAACGGCGCGAACCTGAGGGTCAGCGGCGGACGGATTTAAATCGGTG
>DFRF01000007.1 GCA_002378125.1 Rhodospirillaceae bacterium UBA3470
GACCTTCTTCTGCGCGGTCTCGATAGCCTTGCTGAGCCACTTCGACCCGATCGCCTCGCCGTCTTCCAGGTTGGAATTCATCATCTTGGCGAACAGCGTGTCCGGCCCGAAGATGCGCAGCAGGTCGTCTTCCAGGCACAGGTAGAAGCGCGACAGGCCGGGGTCGCCCTGGCGGCCCGAACGGCCGCGCAGCTGGTTGTCGATGCGGCGGCTTTCGTGGCGTTCGGTGCCCAATACGAATAACCCGCCCGCGGCCAGCGCGATTTCCTTCTTTTCGTCGATATCGGCTTGGATGGTAGCAGCAGCCGTGTCATAGGCGCTGCATCCAGGCTCGACGTCGATTTCCTGCTTCACCCGCATGTCATAGTTGCCGCCCATCTGGATATCCGTGCCGCGGCCCGCCATATTGGTGGCGATGGTGACAGCGCCGGGTTCACCGGCCAGGGCGATGATCGCGGCTTCCTGTTCGTGGTGGCGGGCGTTCAGGACGTTGTGACGGACCTGACGCTTCTTCAAGAGCCCCGAAAGATACTCCGATTTTTCGATCGACACCGTGCCTACCAGAACCGGTTGCTTGCGTTCCTGACAGTCGGCTATCTGGTCGATTATGGCGTTGTATTTTTCTTCGGCGGTCCGATAGACCTCATCGTCCTGATCATCACGGATGCAGGGCATGTTCGTTGGCACTTCGATCACATCGAGACTATAGATTTCGCCAAACTCAGCCGCTTCGGTCATGGCCGTACCGGTCATACCAGCGAGCTTCGGATAGAGACGGAAATAGTTTTGGAAGGTGATTGAGGCCAGCGTCTGGTTCTCGTTCTGAATTTGCACGTGTTCCTTGGCTTCCAAGGCCTGATGAAGTCCCTCGGAATAGCGCCGGCCTTCCATCATGCGGCCCGTGAATTCGTCGATGATGATGACCTGATTGTCCTTGACGATGTAGTCCCGGTCGCGCTGAAACATGATGTGCGCGCGGAGCGCCTGGTTCACATGATGGACCAGGGACACGTTGTGCAGGTCATAGAGGGTCCCCTGAATCAATTGGCCGGAGCCGCGGAGAAGTTCTTCGATGTGTTCGTTACCCGTGTCCGTAAAGGTTACGGACTTGGCTTTTTCGTCCTGTTCATAGTCGTGATCATTCAGAGCAGGGATGATCTTGTTGATGGAGGCGTAGGTGTCAGATGAATCATCTGTGGGACCCGAAATGATAAGCGGCGTCCGTGCTTCATCAACGAGGATGGAGTCAACTTCGTCAACGATGGCGAAGTTGAAGGGGCGCTGGACCATTTCCTCAAGTGTGAACTTCATGTTGTCGCGTAGGTAATCGAATCCCAACTCGTTGTTTGTTGCGTAGGTCACATCACATTCGTATTGTGCGCGCCGGCCGGGGTCATCGAGGCCGTGCACGATGCAGCCCACCGTGAGCCCCAGGAACTTGTAAATCTGGCCCATCCATTCGGCGTCGCGTTCGGCCAGATAATCATTCACAGTGACGACGTGCACGCCTTTGCCCTCGAGCGCGTTGAGATAGACGGCCAGCGTCGCAACCAGGGTCTTGCCTTCGCCGGTCTTCATTTCGGAAATGATGCCCCGGTGCAGGATCATGCCGCCCATGAGTTGCACGTCGAAGTGGCGCTGGCCTAACGTGCGCTTCGCACCCTCGCGGACCGTGGCGAACGCGTCGACCAAGACGTCATCCAGTTTCTCACCGCCCGCAATTCGTTTACGCAGCCATTCCGTCCGTGCGCGGAGGTTGTCGTCGCTGAGCGTTTCCAACTCCGACTCAATCGAGTTGATAGCGTCGACTTTACCCTGTAGGTCCTTGATGTAGCGGTCGTTGGCGGACCCGAAGAATTTTTTGGCAAGATTTTGAAGCATGGGATTCCCAATAGCGGAAACAGAGCGCGAAAGGAATAGTGCCGGTCGGAGGGTGTGTCAATGCGCTTCGGTGTCCGTAAGTCTAGGATTCCCAACGATTTCCACAATCTTTTCTGGAAAGTGATTATGCTGTCTCGAGCCTATTTTCTGGGTCTTAACTGATTAAGAATGATCCGGTATTTGTAGATCGCCGACTCGCGGGCCATAAGAGCTAAAAGGCGCAAATTATAGGGCAGCTAAAGCGTTTAGCGATCATGGTCCGTGAGTTCGCAGTGGCTATTGGTGTCGTTGCAGATGAAAGGCGTGACCGACGATTTATCTTTTGATGACCCCGGTACCTGTGTGAGTTCCTTGACCAATCAGGTGCGCATGTAATCTTTCGGCCGATTGGTCGGGGAAAAGTGCGATGGCCCTTTTGATCTCTTTGTTCTTGGTCCTCCACTTGCGCACGGCCTTCTAATGTTTACCCATGTATTTGTTGCCGAACGCAACGGCGTGAAAGTTCCGGAGGATCTTATCGTTGTTGGGGTCGACGACTGTTGGCGGTGCCGCGGCGGATGTCAATGTGATAACCATCCCCCCGGTGAGTGATTTTACATCCATACTCATCAGAATCGTCGCGAGACCCGAACAAATCCTCAACGGCGGTGCGATTTCAGAAGAAGTTGGTGATGTTCTTCGCCTGAAGAATGCCCTGTTCAATGATCACCTCACGGAAATGGATTTGCCAGCCAGTTCCCGCGTTTTGGCGTAGGCGGTCGTGCCTGCGGCCAACGAAGGTGGTGGTGTCATCCACGATGCGATTCTGGTAGAGAAGAAAACGATTGGTGACAGCAATTTGTTGGGCTGTTTCCAAGTCCGGATTGGCGTCGACGATACGCACATTGGAAATCATGTGGGTAATGCGCGACAAAGGTTCCTCGGCGTAGTGTATTCCCGTTTCGATCTGTTCCACTCGTTTTATCACCGTCCATTTGTCGTTTTCGAACCAGTGGATACCTTCTCCAACGGTGGTGAATTCGTCGGAGCGGTCGTGGGCGAGGGGCACATTGGCGCGCATGGGCATGTAGTAGATGAGGTCGTCGGCCAAAAGTTCCAGCCATGCTCTATATCGCCGGTTGTCCAGGAGGTCTGCTTCCAGGAAGTAGAAGGCTTCCAATTGTGATTGCAGGGCAGCGTACCCGGGTTGCTCGGCGAGATTCCGCCCGATCAGATCGCTGAAGTCGGAGACCGCACTCATGCTCGGCCCGCCTTCGTAACGGGCTCTCCATCACTAAACCGTGGATCGCCTACGCCCAACAGCTGGTTCCAATCCCGGCCCTCCAGGTAGTCGCGCCAGCGTGTGTAATAGCCCCGGGCCATGTGTTCCGACATTTGCGTGGCCACCAAACCGGGCAGCGGGTCGTTGAGTTTCGCCGCGCCCATGGATTGCTGGTAATTCAACTTGAGCCGCTTGGCGATGGTGCCCTTAGAGGCGGCGGACGCATAGAGCCAGTTTTCCATGTCATCCTGTTCGGTCATACCGGCGGGGCCGGAGTAACGCATGTAATAATGGCGCAGAAAGTCCTTAACCGCCGTGGGCGCGTCCGTATCGACCAAGAAGAACCTCCAACCTTCCGTCTCACCGGAAGAATGCGGATGCCAGGCGCACAACCCCCTTGGCTGGCGGCCGTGATAAGAGGTGTTAGGAAAGATCGTGCCCGTGAATGGGATTAACTGCGCCTCGTCGCCTAGGCGGCGCCGGCGTTCTTCGTAGCAATTGCGAAAGTAGGCCCCGATTTCCGGCTGGTCCAGATAGCTGTCGATGAATTCTGCGTCGGGATGCTCTATCGCGCTGTGCACGCCGTGGCCTTCTGGGAAACTGATCCAGATATGCTGGGCCGCCCTCATTTCGTCGTCGCGCCGCCCCTTGACGCCGCTCCGGGCCGAGGGGCCTATTCCAATAGCGTCAACCGAACCGTGTGAATGGTTATGGTAGGAATCACCTAGGAAGTTTTCGGCCGCGAATTTCCAGTTGGCGGGAAACTTCCAGCGGTGTACCCCGATCACTTCCGACCCGCCGGAGCGGCCATCCCGGCAATCCAGGGTCATGTCGAGATGCAGTTTGGCGTCACCCAGGTAGGTCTCGAAATTGGGTGCGTCTTTGTCCCAGGACGCCCAGATCGTGCCCTTGTAGACAGCCATTCTGTCCACCTCCAGTAGGGACCAGTCGTCTGGATCTAAAACACCGTCATAGAGGTCGTCGAAATGCGGAATACCCTGCAGCGATCCGTCCAAGGCGAAAGACCAGGCATGATATGGACAGGTGAAGACTTTTGCGTTCCCCTTGTCGTAGCGGCAAACCTTCATACCCCGATGCGTGCAGGAATTTAGGAACACGTGAACTTCGCCCGTCCGGTCTCGGCACAGGATGACAGATTCCTCACCCATGCGGGAGAGATAGAAATCACCGGGATTGGGAATCAGGCTTTCATGCCCCACGAACAGCCAGGTCCGCGTGAATAGCGATTCCAACTCCCGTTTGTAGATGGCAGGCGAAGTGAAAATCTCGCGAGAGATCATGCCGTTATCGGCATCTACCAGTGTTTTGAGGTTCGAGTGTTCCATGTTTGACGCCCTCACCGTCCATCCACCCTGTCCTTTTAATAGACATTGGTCCCAGTAAATGACACCACCATACTTCCGAAATTGGGTCAAGAAAGGGCCGCGAATCCGCGGGCCGTTAGGAAGGTGAGAGCCTTGAAATCCGTTCGCGCCGTATACCCGGGCTACTGATATCATCGAAGTCTTATCTTCAGCTCCGGACGGTTTGAAGATCACGTGTCTCGAGTACATGATGAGATCGGCTACCGGACACTGTGCTGAATGGCAGCGACCGAGGGATTGACGCTTGGCGCGGGCGGTTATTCGATCTTGTCCGATTTGGGCTCGCAAGAGTGATAATGCCCATCAGCAGATGAGACCGTCGTGGAGTGGCATCGCCTGTCTGTAGTCATTACGAAGGTCCGCGCATAAGGCTAAGTGCTCTCAGAAGGCCATATCCTTCGGGCGCGACCGATTGCCGCGCCGTGCCACGACCGATATGAGACCTCCGCTTCTTCCATTGGCGTGAACGGACCTGTCCGTTCATCTAACGACCAAGTACATCCCAGAAACCCCGGTGGTGTTGAACGCCTACGCTGAGCGAACCTCCAAACACTGAACCAGTAGACTGGCAGCCACGCCATCGCGGGGTTATCATCAGCCTGCGATTTCCATCGTGTACAAAGCGGCCTATAGTGGCGTTTCCCCAAGCGACGAACCGCCAGTGAACGAAGGATACAAATATGATGATGCAACGCCTGACGCTGGGGGCCGCGGCTCTCGCCGTAACCCTTGTCATGACGCCGGATGGCGTTCGGGCGTCCGATGACGATCCGGTCGTCGCAATCGTGAATGGCACCAAGGTCCACAAATCTATGCTGATCGACGCGCAACAGCTTTTGCCGCAGCAGTATCAGCAGATTCCGTTGATGCAAATTTATCCCGCGCTGGTCGACACGGTCATCGATATGAAGTTGTCAGCGGCCGACGCGCGCAAGAAGCAACTCCATGAGACTGAGGATTTCAAGGTCCTCATGTCGCGCATTGAAGACCAGATGTTGCAACGTTCTGTCCTGCAGGCGGAAATGGACAATGCGCTCACCGAGGAAGCCATCAAGATGCGCTACGACGCTATGATTTCGGATGTGGGGTCGTCGACCGAAGTGCACGCTCGCCACATCCTGGTGAAAACCGAGGATGAGGCAAAGGCCATCATAAAAAATCTCCACGACGGCGCTGACTTTGAGGCCACGGCGAAGGAAAAATCCACCGGACCGTCCGGCCCGAATGGCGGTGATCTTGGCTTTTTTGGAAAGGGCCAGATGGTGCCTGAATTCGAGAAGGTGGCGTTTGCCTTGGAAAAGGGCAAAATCACCGATACGCCTGTGAAGACCCAGTTTGGTTGGCACATCATCAAGGTAGATGATCGCCGCAAGTCCGAGCCGCCATCCTTCGATTCTATTAAACAGAAGTTGCGGACGGAAATTTCTCAAGAAGCCGGGGCCAAGTATATGTCCGGTCTGCGTAAAGAAGCGAAGATCGAACGCTTTGATCTGGACGGAAAACCGCTTCCGAATTAGAACGGAGGTTCTGAACCACGGAGAGGGACACCGCTACCATGGGCGCCACGCAGAAGATTTCACCACTGGCGCCGGCCACCTTCCCTAAATTAATGGCCGTTGGCGGCGTTCGCTTCGCGACCGCCGCCTGCGGCGTCAAGTATACGGACCGAACAGACGTCTTGCTTGGTGCTTTTGATACGGGTACGACGGTGGCTGGGGTCCTGACCCAATCGAAGACTGCTTCGGCGCCCGTGGGCTGGTGCCGCAAGAACCTGGCTGGAGGTCAAGCCCAGGCGCTATTGGTGAACTCGGGAAACGCCAACGCATTCACCGGCGTAAAGGGATTGGCAGCCGTGGAGACCATGGTATCCGCTGTTGCGGACACGCTGACTTGCCGGCCCAGCAGGGTGTTTACTGCGTCCACGGGTGTCATTGGTGAGCAGCTTCCCGCGGAAACCATCACATCGGCCATGACCGGTCTATACGATCAATTAGCGGATGCAGACAACCCCGCCGTTTGGCAGGCTGCCGCCGAAGCGATCATGACGACCGACACGTTTCCCAAGGGTGCGTCGCAGAGAGCGCGGATTGGCGAAACCGAGATCACCATCGCGGGCATCGCCAAGGGTTCGGGTATGATCGCGCCGGACATGGCGACCATGCTTTCCTTCGTATTCACGGACGCGACCATCGGTGCCGAGGCGTTGCAGACCATTCTGTCGGACATAAACGTACGCACCTTTAATTCTATCACTGTGGACAGCGACACTTCCACTAGCGATACGGTCCTGTTGTTCGCGACCGGGGCAGCGGGAAATGCGTCCGTCAACACCGCAGACGACCCGGCCTTGGACGAATTCAAGACGGCGTTGGAAGAGGTTCTCCGTGATCTGGCGCATCAAATCGTTAGGGATGGGGAGGGAGCAACGAAGTTTGTAACCATCACCGTTACTGGCGCTGAAGACGACCGCGCCGCCAAGGTGATCGCTCTTTCCATTGCCAATTCGCCGCTGGTCAAGACGGCCATCGCCGGCGAAGACGCCAATTGGGGCCGCATTGTTATGGCGGTGGGTAAGGCAGGGGAGGAGGCGGATCGCGACAAGATGGCGATCCGTGTTGGTAGCGTCGAAATCGCTTCCATGGGTGAAGTCGTCGATGGCTACAACGAGGCACCTGTTGCCGAGCACATGAAAGGGCAGAACATCGAAATTGAGGTGGATGTCGGCGTGGCAGCGGGTGAAGGTGCCGGTTTTGCCACGGTTTGGACCTGTGATCTCACCCATGGCTACATCACTATTAATGCCGATTACCGGTCCTGATCCGGGTTGTCTGCAGGAGGAAGTGCGCCTGGCGGCGGATGGACTACCCCTGAATCTGGTGGTTGCCGCCGCCTTGGTCGACATCGACAACCGGGTGCTGATCGGTAAACGGCCCGAGGGCAAAGCCATGGCGGGCCTTTGGGAATTTCCCGGTGGTAAGGTAGCCGACGGTGAGCTCCCCGAACGGGCCATCATTCGCGAACTGAAAGAAGAGCTAGATATCGACGTCACAACCAGTTGTCTAGCGCCGCTCACCTTCGCCAGCCATAGTTACGAAGACTTTCATCTCCTGATGCCGTTATATGTTATCCGGGTTTGGCAGGGCGAGATGCGCGCCAAGGAAGGCCAGGAGTTGAAATGGGTAAGGGCGACACGGCTGACCGATTATCCCATGCCTCCAGCAGACATTCCGCTGATCGCGATCATCCGGGATATTCTCTGAGGTGTCAGTCCGCCGCGTCGGATTTTGATCCCGCTTGTATCGCGGCGCCTTGGTCAAACATCGCCGAGATTTCGCTTTCGCTATAGCCGGTTTCTGCCAGCACCGTTGCTGTGTCGGCGCCGTAGACGGGGGCACCGCGCCGCATCTCGATCTCGGTCTTTGAGAAAACGGCTGGCGGGCGTGCTTGACGGAGGCGCCCGGCCTGCGGATGGTCCAGCTCGATGATGATGCCATTGGCGTGGATCTGCGGGTGCTGGCGCATTTGGGTGCGTGTTAGAACCGGTGCGCAGGGAACGTCGTTAGCCTCCAGGAGTGTTAAAAGGTCATCAGTCGTATGGGGTCGGAGTGCTTCCTGCGTCACGTTGAGCCGATCATCCACGTTGATGTCGCGGAGCTCCGGTGTCTTGAAGCGTTTGTCTTCGAGGAAGTCAGGCCGGTTCAGGGCCTTCGCAAGGCCACGCCAGTGCTTGTCGTGCATAGCGGCGACGCTGATGTAGCTATCGGCTGTCTCATAAATAAGATCGATGAATGACTGGGCGCGCTCCTCCTTCGCTTCGTCGCCGACAAAGGTATGCCCACCCATGTCGGAGTTCCAAAGGAATGCGACGATGGTATCGAGCATGGAAAGGGTAATGTGCTGGCCTTCACCGTTGCGTTCACGCGCGAACAGAGCGGCAGTGATCGCCTGCGCCGCCTGAATGCCCGTGAGTTTATCGGGAAGGATAGTGCGTACCAGGCGCGGTCGGCTCTTGTCGCTGCCGGCTTGTACGGTGGTCAAACCGGTTAGCGATTGTATCAGGGGATCGAACACGGGTTTTTGGTTGTACGGACCATCGAATCCAAAGCCGGTGATGGAGACGTAAATCAGGCGCGGGTTCAACGCGCGGAGGACCTCTTCTCCGACACCGATGCGCGCGGCCACGCCGGGACGGAAGTTCTGAATAACCACATCCGCGTCGGCCGCTAGGCGTTTGAACGCCCTCAGCCCCGCCGGGTCCTTAAGGTTAAGAACCACGGAACGTTTGTTTCGGTTATTGTTGACGAAGGATGCGGAAAAACCACCGCGCCGAGTCGCCACATGGCGGGCGAAATCGCCGCCGCCAGGGTTCTCCACCTTGATCACGTCAGCACCTTGGTCGGCTAGCATCAGCGTCGCCAGCGGCCCGGAAACCATGGAGGTTAGGTCGATCACCTTAACGCCGGTCAGCGGTCCTGCCATTACACGTCTCCTTTCTCTATCACGCCGCGAATTTACGCGCGCGGTGCATCTAGCTCAATCGGCGTTTGGGTTAAGGTGTTGTGATGGATTTCATCAGATAGCGTAAAATCTCGACCGCGTGTACCAGAGACGGGCTTAGCCCAAATCTTAAGAGCCTATACGCGCATGTAAGGCGTCAGAACCCGGGTTCGGCGATTCCTTTTTCACTTCGCAAACAATATTCTCCATGCCATCGGCTCCGACTTGGGACAATATGTGCTCGAAAAGGCGACGAGCTAGGACGTAATCTCAGTTATCGGCTCCTGCAAAGATAGGTTCATATAGGCGGACCGGGACAAGAACTCGAAGAACGACTGGAGCTTGAGTTTGTTGAGGTCTGCTTGCGTTACCGGCTTTCAGTAGTCGGACCGCACTTGGAATATTTTCCAATGATTCCACCCCGTCTCTCCCCATGAGGTCACGAGATGCTTTTGGCGCGTTGCCGAACCCGCCTATCTCTTTCGGCACGCCTAGAGGAAACGGTCCCTGTGAAACATTCGGGCCGTTTCACTTCTCCATCGGCGTGATAGGTTGCGCTTTGCGAAACTGGGAGTGCCATGTTAATGGGCGAACACAAAGTCGTATCGGCGGCGTTAATAATTATCGGTAATGAAATTCTCTCGGGCCGTACCAAGGACGCCAATCTTCAGTTTTTGGGTGAACACCTGAACGACATGGGCATCCGCATTCGCGAATGTCGAATTGTTCCCGACATCGAAGACATGATCGTTGAGACAGTCAATTATTGTCGCGCCAGCTATGACTACGTGTTTACCACGGGCGGCATCGGCCCAACCCACGATGATATTACCGCCGCCGCCGTCGCCAAGGCCT
>DFRF01000078.1 GCA_002378125.1 Rhodospirillaceae bacterium UBA3470
ATTGCGTACTTTTCTTCGGTCAACTTGCGGCGCGCAATCGTGTACCGCTCGTTCCGCTTGACCGGGTATAGGTCAGCTGTCGGGTCGACGGCTGCAGCGGCCCATGCAGTCGCAGCGCCCCCAGCAGTGCTGCCGAGCAGAATTGGGCCCGCGGCAATCGCCTGGCAAAGTTGGCGACGCTCCAAAAAGACACTCTCATCCGTCGCCGCCGATTCCGGCAGTTCCCACAATCGCTTCACCCGCGTCAGCATCGTTCAAGTCTTCGGGATGTTGGTTTAACGACAGATACGTACGTGGATACGGCGTTGGATCAAAGTCAAACCTCCATAGGGGCGTGTTGATATCAGCTAAACGAGACTTCGACTGTGCCGAGTGAGCCGAAGTCACCGGTCACCGTGCCACCGTCAGGAACCGGCAGCATTTCGGCGGCACTGCCGCTCGAGACCCAATTGCCCGCCTTCAAAGATTGTCCTCGCGGTTTTAGATGATTGGCCAGCCAAGTGATCGAAGCAATTGGGTTGCCGTCCATCACATTGCTGCCGCTGCCGACCGCTTTCTCCTCACCATTGATAATTTGTTTCAACGCGTGATTAGCGTAGTCGACGCCCGCCCAATCTTTCGTGCCGGGGCCATAGGCGAAGCCACCGTTGCCGCCGTGGTCAAGAATCACGGTGAGACCGCTCATAGGAATGGCACTGGAGAGGCGCCGGTTCACGATTTCTATGGCCGGATGGACCGATCCAATCACCGCGCGAATGTCATCATCCGTATAGGCACTTTCCTTGGCCGGCAGATCATCGTTCAGGCGGAAGGCAAATTCACACTCGCTGATACGCAGGCCGGGATCCGGCATTGTCATCTTTCCCGGACTCTCCATCACGTAGCTGGCGAATATCGGTCCGGCACCCGGACCGTCCACACCCATCTTCTGCTGTCCCGGCACGTTCGTGAAGGCCACTTTCCAGCCAGCGATCGCATCGTCCATCGCCGCTACGATACCGTCTTGAATTGCGTAAGCACCATTCATGTTTTGCGGCATGCCGCCCGGCAGTTCATCCATGACGCGGTTTTCATGGCGCGCCGAGATAAGTGCGGCCGCAGCCGCCGACACATCGGTCATACTTCTCTTCTCCCAGAATGTGGGGGCTATTCCGCAGCCGCCCGGTGTTGTTCGAATAAATCGTCAGCGACGCGAACGTTTGGTTTCGCCATGTTGTCGAATGACCAGCCTGAGGTAGCGATACCCAACATCTGCGACCGCAGAACGATGATCAGATCAAAAGTTTTGACTGCGAGATATTGGCCTGCAACTCGTCCCATCCTATCTAGCCTCCTTTCGACTGGAATCCAAAAAAATTGTCTCTATCGTTTGGTGACTTTCGATTGGTCGTTTGAAATGTACTGGTTTGGGAAGGCACTATTCCTGACATGGTGTTCCCCCTGATACAGTTCTTGTAGCGCATTGCTGCGCAGAGGCAGTAGGCGTTTTTTCCATTTATCCCATGGTGCCAAGGGCTGAAGCCGTATGCACGAAAATCAAATTCGTGTCAGCCTCCGTCCTTATAGGGTTTCAATGCAGCAAAAAATGCATCGTGGGTCGGGGTTGGGACACCGACCTCGCGCCCAAACCGACAGACGGCACCGCTAATCCAATCCAGCTCCATCGGTTTTCCACCGGTAAGGTCATGGACCATGGAAGCAACCATAGTAGCGGGGAAATCATCGATTTGATTTAATTCCTGAGCCATTGCGTGATCCGGAAGGTCGACCCCTTTACCGCGCGCGACAGCGATAGCTTCTGCGATGGCCGCTTCAATCACCCGCCGGATATCCGGATCTTCCCGCAGCGCGCCGATAGGTTTGCGCGTGACGGAGGTAATGCCTGCCATCATGGCGATGCGCACAAACTTCATCCAAACAAGAACGTCGATCTTGTCCGAGTACGTTGGCGCGAGGCCGGCGTTGTCGCAAGCTTCCTTGAGATGCCTTCCGCGTTCAGAGTCTGACCCATCTGCCTCCCCGAAAGAAAATGAGGAGAATTTCCCTGTCTGCCGTATCAAGCCGGGTTCTGCGATAACCGCGGAGATGTAGCTGGCGCCGTTTAAAACCTTTTCTGGTCCGTGAATGCGCGAGAGCGTATCGGCGCATTCCACGCCGTTCTGCAGGCAAACAAAGCTAGTATTGGGACCGACCATGGGCCTGGCAAACTCGGCCGCCTCTTCCGTTTGGAACAGTTTCACGGCGAACAATATGAAATCGACGTGTCCGACCTCCGACGCATTGTCCGTCGCAAGCGAGTTCGTGATGCATGCGTCCCCGTTTTCGCTTTCGATGCGGAGCCCGGAGTTCTGAATTGCCTCCAGATGTGCACCTCGCGCAATGAAAGCTACGTTCTCGCCTGCTTCTGCGAGCCGCGCGCCAAAATATCCGCCGACCGCGCCCGCACCGAGTATGCCAAATCTCATGGTATGCTCCGTAATTTTGATAGAGCCGGGTATGCGGGTGATGCGGACAAAATGTCAAACAACATTACGCAAATCACGCATATGTTTGACGACGGCGTTTGCGCCTTCTGCAAGAAGGCTGTCGGCGTGTCCCGGTCCGCAGTGTCCGCCACCAGTAAAGCCAATGGCGCGCATGTTTGCGGACACGGCTGCCTTTATCCCCTTCGCGCTGTCCTCGATAACTGTGCAGGCTTCCGGCCTGACACCCAACGATTCTGCTGTAAAGAGAAACAGGTCGGGCGCAGGCTTACCCCGTTCAACCTGATGCGAGGAATATACGTGTTGGCCGAAATATTCCGATAAGCCGGTCTGATGAAGTTTTTGTACCAGACCTTCAGGTGATGATCCGGAGGCGACCGCAAGCATTGCCTGGAGAGACGCAAGAGTATCGTGAACACCGGGGATTGCACGCAGGCGCGTCGCGAAGGCTTCGCGATAACGGTCTCGGATCTTCGGACGGAAATCAGAGGGTAGTGGCGCATCGAATTTGGCTCGGTAATCCGCTTCGACCTCGCGGAAGAACTCCGTCGACGTCGTTCCCAAGTGGCGTTTCTGGTATGCATTGAGGTCGAACGCCAACCCGATTTCCTTCAGGCTTTTCAATTCGATTTCTAACGCCAGTACCTCGCTGTCGACGAGTACGCCATCACAGTCGAAGATTATCGCCTTGGTCAATTCCTTTTCGCAGAATTGTTTGTCGCAAGGGAACTTGAGGTGGAAATATTTGTTGGCACCGGGTCGCCGCGAACGGCGCGGGCGATGGCGGTATCGAGCCTGCCAACGATATCGTCGAGCTCTGCCTCGGTAACGATGGTCGGTGGGCAGATTCGCGCATAGTTCTTGACCACGATCATGACGACGCCTTCTGCAAGGGCATGATAGCGAATTGCTTCACTCAATTCGGGGTCGGGTTCCTTGGACTCGCGATCCGTTACGATATCCATCATGCGGTATAGGCCGCGTCCTCGAATATCGCCGATGTTTTCATACTTATCAGTAAGTTTTGCGAGCCGCGTTTCCAAATAGGCCCCGGCTTTCGCAGCGTGTCCGGCAAGGTCGTCACGCAGTACGACCTGCAATTGCTTGAGTGCAACGGCTGCGGGGAGCGGATCTTGCGGATAGGTTCCGGCCCATGGGAGACCCTTGGTGCCACGTGTCCGTTCCGCGATCTCTGGTGTCGTCACAGTTCCACAAAAGGCAAAACCGGCGGAGAGCCCTTTACCGAATGTCACGATGTCCGGTACTACATTATAAGGCTCAAACCCCCAGAATGTGCCGAGACGGGCGGGAGCGAGCTGACACTCATCGAATATCAGAAGCGCACCCCAGCGGTCTGCAATATCACGAATGCCTTTCAACCAGCGCTCGGATGGCACGATCATACCGCCCGGTACAGCGATAGGCTCCAGCATCAGCGCGGCAACCTCTTGCGATGTTGTGTACTCGATCAACTCCTCGGTCATGCGAAG
This sequence comes from Rhodospirillaceae bacterium UBA3470, assembly GCA_002378125.1. Classification (GTDB taxonomy): domain Bacteria; phylum Pseudomonadota; class Alphaproteobacteria; order Rhodospirillales; family Casp-alpha2; genus UBA3470. Next base: position 3,974 of record DFRF01000078.1, read on the forward strand.
ACTAATCTCATCCCACTGATCCGAATCGTCGACAGGTGCCCGATAATAGAACGCGGGAACGATACAGTTGGAGCGAGCCGGGATTGATAACGGGCCAAGGCCGCGTCGCCGTGCACCGCCGACCGAGGTGATCGCCTCGGCGGCAAGCGAACCACCGTGCAGGCCGCGCACCATCGAACAGATGTCGAAACCGTCCGTGGCGCCAAGAGCCATGCGCATGGCAATTTCGTTGGCCTCGGAACCGGTGACCGCAAAATTTGTCATCTTAAGGTCGCCCGGAAGCGTAGTTGCGAGGAGTTCCGCGAATTCGATGGCCCACGGATTGGTGTACCAGGACGATTGATGCACGAAACGATCCGCCATATCCCGGATTGTTTCGACCAATTCCGGATGCGCGTGTCCGAGCGTCAGGCTCATCATTCCAGAGCTCAGGTCATAGTAGGTATTCCCATCAATATCGAAGAGCTGAACGCCGGCGCCTCGTTCAAATATAATTCGAGGTTCGAACCGCCACCCCAAGACATACTCTTCGTCACGCGCCATCAGGTCCTTATGGCGGTTGGAAAAATCGAAGGCGTCATTCATCTCCCGATTCCTCGAATACGGTTTGAGCTGCTTGCGATAACATAAACCTATCTCCTTCTGCGTTCTCGCCAACACGCTTCACGTTCCGATCAAACGGTTTGGCCTCCGATGCCGCGCGCACTAAGTTCGCAAGGCAGTGGAAGAGCGGGTTGCTATGGCAGTCACACGAATATCGGAATCCGGCCGCATTCGCATTGAGCGGTATATTGAAGACTACATCGATTCGGGAAAGATTGCTGGGTGCTCGATGATCGTGTGGCGCGGTGGGGACGAACTCTACACGACCTTCAAAGGTGTTCAGGATTTGGAGACTCGCAGACCGATCGCACGTGACACGATTTTCCGCGTTTATTCGATGACCAAACCGGTGGCCAGCGTCGCCTTGATGATGCTCTTCGACAGGGGGCGGTTCGACCTGGATGATCCGGTCGAAAGATTTCTCCCGGCATTTTCCGGCATGAGGATCTACGATCCAGGCGGGTTCCATACGCCTGCTGCGGGACGCATCACTATTCGCCAATTGCTGAATCACACGTCGGGTTTGATCCTGCCGGCCTTCTCTGAGCACCCCTTGCGGGAAACATACGTTTCGCAGGGTGTCAACGGCTCACGCAGCGAAGGAACATTGGCGAAGGTTATCGACAAACTTGGCGAACTGCCTCTTTTGTTCGAGCCGGGAACGCGTTGGGAATACAGCATGGCGACTGATGCCGTAGGGCGTCTGGTTGAGGTGATTGACGGTAGGACGTTCGACGCGTTCCTACAGGATGAGTTGTTAGGTCCGCTTGGCATGGTGGATACCCAATTTTATTTGCCACAGGATAAAATCCCGCGCTTCGCGGCCAATTACTCGCGGGATGCAAGTGGGCCCATCCATCCGATCGATACACCAAGCGAAAGCCGATATCTCGTCGTGCCGGATTATAAATCTGGCAACGGCGGCCTCCTGTCCACGATGGACGATTACCTAAGGTTTTGCCGCATGCTCCGGAACGGAGGGACGTTTGAAGGCGTTAAAATCCTTGAACCGGAGACAGTCAATTTGATGGTTCAAAATCACTTAGATGGTGATATGGCGAACATGGATGCAGCCGATTTCGGCGGGCTGGATTGGCGAGGTATGGGTTTTGGTCTAGGCTTTTCAGTCGTTCTCGATCCTGAGCGTGTTGGATACGGGAATGCGGGGATGTACGGCTGGTCGGGCGCTGCAAGCACCTATTTTTGGCTCGATCCCGCGATTGATCTGATCGTGATATTCTTCACGCAGTTCATGCCGTCACGCACCTACACGATTCGAAGTGATCTCCGTCCGTTGGTATACGGCGCTTTAGCGTGATTTCACTGCGCCGCTTTCCTCCAGCGTCGTGACATCGTTTTCATCGTAACCGAGTTCCGAAAGCACCTCGCGCGTGTGCTCGCCAATCTCCGGAGGTTGCCGGCGCAATTCGAATTGATGGTCTCCCACTTCGACTGGAATGCGCGGCAGTTTCACTGATTTGCCATTGGGCAGGATCGTCTCACACATACGCCCTTCGGCGTTAAGCTGCGGATCATCGTAGAGATCTTCCGTCGTCGCCACTGGTGCGAAGGGAATGCCGATTTCCTCGGCGATTGCGCACATCTCGGCTTTCGTATGCTCCTTGCAGGCAATGGCGACCGGTGGTCGGACGCGGTCAGGATTTGCGACGCGATCCTCGTTGGTTTTCAGCTCGGGGTCCGCGAGCAGATTTTCGTGCCCAAAGCGCTTACAGAAGCGCTCCCAGTGATTGTCGCTGGTGATGCCGATGAATATCTGATCACCCTCTTTTGTCTCGAAGCATTCGTACACACACCATGCGCGTTGTCGCGCGGTCATGGGGGGCACCGGTTTTTCCAGAAGTGCTCCGCCCGCCATGTGTTGCATCATCAGCAAAGATACAGATTCATAAAGCGCACCCTTTACCATTTGTCCCTGTCCTGTTCGGTCTCGATCACGAAGCGCACAGAGGACACCAATTACGCCGTAGGTGCCGCCCATAATATCGATGACGGACGAGCCGGCCCTTAGCGGCTGGCCCACGGGCCCCGTCATGTAGGCGAGGCCACCCATGAATTGAACCACTTCGTCGAGGGCAAGTCGATTTTCGTAAGGTCCGGAAAGAAACCCCTTGAGCGAGCAGAAGATTAACCCCGGGTTTCTTTTCGACATTTCTTCGTAGCCAATGCCGAGACGGTCCATCGTGCCGGGTGCATAGTTCTCGATAACGACATCAGCGCTCTCGATGAGTTTCTGGGCGACTTCGCGGCCAGCATCGCTCTTTATGTCGATGGCGACGCCGCGCTTGTTTCTGTTGAATGCGGCGTAAAAACCGGCGCCAAATCCGGAAAGTTTCCGTGTCTTGTCGCCACCGGGAGCAGGTTCAACCTTGATAAGGTCTGCGCCAAGGTCCGCTAATACCAGACCACAAGAAGGTCCCATGATGGTTTGGCAAAACTCAACCACGCGTATGCCGTCAAGCGGCAGCGGCGCCCCGTTTTCCTCGCTCAAGTGAACCTCCGTTATCAACAATCTATTAGAAACAGAGGTATATATAGGTGAAACCCAGCGGGCGCCATCGGGCTCACGGTTGCGGCCGCGCTTAATGGTCGCCGCCGGCAAACGTTCTTTGGATGGAACGGCCAGATAGTTTGCTGACAAGTTGCCGAAATGTGGCTCTCACCATAACGTGGACATTTTATCGACAGCGCCGATGCATTTAGTGCGATGAGATTGAAAATTGTACGGGCCAAGTCGCGATTTTCTCAGAATCAGGAGCGGATAAGGAAATAGGACGCCAGCAGCGAAATTTCGGGTCAGGTGTCCTCTGCCACGCCAGCGCAATTAGCTGGCGTAGAACTCAATTTGCCATTCCATGTCGTCTTCCGTTAGAGGGAATTGGTTGCCGTTGCGCGGGTGCAGCATGGAATTCGGCCGAATATGGGCGACCTTGCGTTGCAGAGATACAGCCATCCGCATGCTCATGCCGGCTTTCCAGCAAAGTGAGGTCACGGCCTTGCCGCTTCCGGAACCGAGCATCTTGGCGACCACTTCGGAAGGCAGATCGGCCATATATGAGATTGCGCAATACATGAAATGGTTGTCGGCACCATCGACTGCCTGGGAGATAATCTTCTCGTTCAGTTTCCCTTCCTTATAGAGTTTATCCGCACGCTCCATCGCCCTCGATCGTGCATTGTCGTCTTCCGCTTCGAGGAGTTCGTCGGATTCGATGCGCTTGCGGACCTCCATGCGCATATCTTCGACGTCCTCCTCCCCAATATCGTTATTCTCGATAAGGCGTTCGAACAATGCAGCACTTACGAAACTCGCAATGCGTTTCACGGTGCGAACCGGAAGACTGCCGCGGTCTACCAAAGGCGCATGCCATTCCTCATGGCCTTCGGCTTCGACGGCAATTAAGTCGATCGTCTTGTCGCTTATCTCTGCGGTTTTGTTTTCAAGCAGCGTTGGGATGGCATTCTCGTCGCCGCTTTCGATAATTGCGTCAACGACTTCTTCGGGTAACGCCTCGCGGCGCGCGATTGAGGTCATCGGTCCCATGACGCCGCTTTCAATGCCGAGTGCGACAATTTCCAAAAGATCTCGATCACTGAGCAGCGGCGAGTATTC
>DFRF01000012.1 GCA_002378125.1 Rhodospirillaceae bacterium UBA3470
CAGGGGACGTTCACGCGGTTTGATTAGGTTGAAGGCGGCAAACACTGCAACGCTGGTACCCAGGAGTAGCAGCAGGATTTCCGTGTCCAAGGTCACCGCCAGCTCCGCGCCGACGAACAAAAATCCAACGAAAAAGATGATCATCAGCCAGAACCGCTTGAACGGCGCCTTCCAGTTGCGCGACGTCACCGCCTGCCAGAGGTTGGTCACCAAGATCGGGATGATTATGGTGGCGAAGGTGGTCAACGGATCTAGGAAGTTGACCAGAACGGCGATTGCGACGACTGGGAGCCCGATGCCGGTCACGCCTTTGACGAAACCGCCGAGGCCGACAGCTGCGCTGATAATCGCGACGATTTCCAGGCTATAGCCGAGCATATTTAGGCTAGGTCACGAGCAACAGGTGTCAGTGTGCAGGTTCGGATGGCCGACGCAGCCGCCGGTCCAGAACCCGCCTTCGTCGTTGCAGTACTTCGGATCGCCACCGACCATTTCGGTGAACAGGTGGTGCCAGTTGCGGCAGATATCCAACTCCGTCTTCACCCAGGTCAGCGGGTCGTTGGCGTAGTGACGCCAGTAATCGCCCTTAACGTTGATCCCAGGGACTGCCGGAATCCAACTTTCCTCCAGCCACAGCATGGGGTCGTGGTGCTTGCCGTATTTTTGCGCGAGCTTGCGGATCTCCGGATCATCCAAGGCCAACAGGCGGCCATCTTCAATGACCGGCTCATTGTCCGCCATGTAAGTCGGAAAGTATAGATGCAGGTGCCAATGGCCCACCTTCTTTCCTTCTCTTGCAGCGCGGCGTTCATCCATGGAGGAGATGATTGTGCCGAAGCCGATGTGGATTACGCCGGAGCGTACGCGTTCATAGAGACAGTTGACGAAACCTGATGGAAAGTCCTTCCGGGGTCGGTGGATGTGAGGGTTGGTGCCGATGGAGGCTTCCCACCAATGCATGAGCCCGGGACCCGGCATGCCCGGATATTGCACGTCCGCAGTTTCCGCCATCAGGGCTCGGAGCTTGTCGCCAAATTCACCTCCTTCGTTGATCTGCACTACCTTGCTGTCGGCAATGATCAATTGCGTCCAGTCGACGGGCGCGATGTGGTTCGTGGTGCCGGCGATGACACCGTTGCCGTCCTCTTCCCCTGGTAGGAAGATCCAAGGCCGCCCCGTGATGTGGCCGGGCAGATAGGTTTTTGCAAAGTGTGGGTTGTCGGACCAGGTCTGGTTGATCAGGTCCCAGTTGTAGTTCCGACGGTGCCGGTCATAGTAGCCGTCGTGATTGGTGAATTCGATGTCCGTACCTTCGGGATCAGTTATCCGCATGCGCTTGCCGCTACGGACCTTGTTCCAGGTCCAATCATCAATGGCCTTCAGCAGTTCATATGGCATGGCGTGGGCCGGGGATGCCAAGATTTCCGGCGTGATGAACGGCATCCTCTGGATCTTAACATGGTCGTCCACCAGGATCGGTCCGCCGTAGCCCCAGAGCAGTTTGTCGTAGTCCTGATCCTTGGCCATCTTGTCCCACTGGTCCATCCATTCGGCCAGTTCCTTGGTCCGGTAGAGGTAGTAGTCCACCTCATCGGCGCCAACCCATTGCGGAATGGGGCCCTTGTCAACGCGCATGATCTCGTACTTACAGCCGTACTTTTCGAGAATTTTCTTGCAGGCCTCCACCACCATCTCGTCGTGCCAGTTGTCGACACGAAGCAAAACCCTCTCGCCTGGCTGCAGATCCCAGCACGCATGGAGACCTTGGTTATATGGTCGCTTTGCTACCTGTTCCAGGTAGGGTAGCAGGGCCTCGGCACTACTGATCTCAATATAGGGTGGGCAGCGCGGCGGGCGTTTCTCCAACAGGGGCGGGGTCTCGAAATAAGGTTTGGTTATCGTGTCCATGGTGATGTTCCTGTCTCCGTATTGGACCTCATCTTGTCCGCTGCCCAGTTCAGCTTCAAGACCTGTCGATTTCATTTCCTATAGAGCTATATAGTTCTTGATCTACAAATTGGATGCCCCTATGGTGGAGGCAAAATGGGAGAGACCCGGAGACAGGCTGTGGAAATCGATAAGTTGGCCCATTCGCTGGGCTTGAGCGCTGGCCCGGAAAAGGCGCGAGTGCCGAAATACCTACGCCTTTCCGACGGGATCATGCAGGCGATTGAGGTGGGTGAACTGTGTTCTGGTGAGCGATTGCCAGGCGAGTCGGAACTGGCCGCGGTGCTCCCGTTCAGCCTGGGTACTGTGCAAAAGGCGCTGTCGCATCTAGCGGAGCGGGGCGCGGTGGTGCGCCGCCACGGGTCAGGCACTTTCGTAGCCGACAGTCCGACGCAATTGAATGAACTCTGGCATTTTCGATTTCTTGCCCCTGACGGCAAGAGCCTGTTGCCCGTATTTACGCAGGTCACCAATGTAGCCAAGGTGGCGACGGGTGGTCCCTGGACGGCATTCTTGAGTGAGGAGGAATTCCATATCCGCATCGACCGCGATATCGATTTGAATCACGAGTTCCGCGTCGTCTCGCGGGTCTATTTGCCAGGTGCGCGGTTTGCCAAGCTGTTGGATGACCGCGCTGCGAAGATCGATAACTTGAATATCCGCACCCTGTTGCGAGAACGCTTTGACGCGCCGACGCTGCGCGTGGTGGAGCAAGTAGGGGCGGAAACCTTGCCGGATGACGTGACCGATGACCTTGGATTGGATCAAGGGATCAATGGCCTTGTCTTGCATATCCAGGGTTTTGGGTTTCGCGACACGCCCTTAAGCTATCAGGTTGTATATGTACCGCCGAATGCTCGAAAACTAGAAGTGCAGCCGAAGCTGCTGTAGAGGAGAAGACGAATATGCCGCATTCCACCTATATGCCCGAAAAAATGGGGTCCGCCGCAGTCAGCCCTGTCGGGGCCTTCGAGGCTGGCTCCTTCCAGGAATTCACGGTCATCTACACGGCCGGTTATTTCGGCATCGACGATACGGGGTCGATTAAGGTGGTGCACCGCTTTGCTTCCGACATGGGCCGACCCCAATTCACGGACCCCACCGCGCCCAACTACACCAGTGTGGAGGCCTCAAACGGCGCCGTGTTGCACGTGGAATACGACATGAAGCGCAACATCCGGCCCTGGGATAAGACGCTCTATATCAAGGTGGTGCGGGGCTTCCTGCGCGAGGGCGATCAGATTATCATCCGCTTTGGCGACCGCCGACAGGGTTCGCCTGGAATTCGGCTCCAGACGTTCTGCGAAAATACCTTCGAATTTCGGGTCTTGGTCGACGCGATCGCCACCTATAACTACGTGGAATTGCCCGAGCAACCGGAGATCGCCATCATCGCGGGCCCGCCGGTTCTGTGGAAGGCGATTGCGCCTACCTGCCGCACCGCCGGCCAGTCGTTCCGACTGTGCCTGAAAGGCGAGGACCGTTGGGGCAACCCCAGCAGTCAATGCACGGAGACCTTCCAGGTTCGCGCGAACATGTCCGTCGATGGACTGCCGGAAAAAGTTACATTCACGGAGGGAGATTTCTCTCTGATCCTTGAAGATCTGTGTTGTCCCAAGACCGGTGACCTGGTCATCGAATTGATGGACGCGGACGGCAATGTCGTGTGTCGTGCCAACCCGATGCGCGTTGTCGAAACCACCACGCTACTGCCCTACTGGGGCGACCTGCATGGTCAGTCGGAAGAGACCATCGGCACCAATTCGGCCCGCGACTTCTATGATTTCGGTCGTAACAAAGCTTTCCTGGATGTTTGCGTGCACCAGGGCAACGACTTCCAGATTACCACAGAGTTCTGGGAGCATCTGAACGAACTATCGGCGGAATTCAATGAGGATGGTCGGTTCACCGTGTTCCCTGGCTGGGAGTGGTCGGGGAACACAGGCCTTGGTGGGGACCGCAACGTGCTTCATATGCAGGAAGGGCGGCAGATCCACCGCTCTTCCCATGCCTTGGTCAACGACCTCTCCGATGTGACTACCGATTCCAATTCTGCCGCCGATCTGTTCCAGGACCTGAAGGGGGAAGACTGCACTGTCTTTGCCCACATCGGTGGGCGCTACGCCGATATCAAAATGGCCCATGACAATCAGTTGGAGCGGTCCGTGGAAGTGCATTCTGCCTGGGGGACATTCGAGTGGCTGATCCACGATGCCTTTGAGCAGGGCTACCGGGTCGGCATCCTGGCCAACTCCGACGGACACAAGGGTCGGCCTGGAGCATCGCATCCAGGAGCGACCAAGTTCGGTTCTTATGGAGGCTTGTCGTGCATGTTGGCACCCGAACACTCTCGGGCCGGGATCATGGAGGCGCTCCGCAAGCGCCACCATTACGGCACCACCGGTTGCCGGATGGTGCTAGACGCACGGGTGCATTTCGACAATCCGGCCCAGCAGTTTGCCGAGGACCCAAACCTCGGCGACACGACGTCGGATATGGTTTCCGAAGCCATGATGGGCGACATTCTTAGGTCCGATGATGATGAGGTAACTTTCCGCATCGATGTCCACGCTTCAAGTCCCATTGAACGTATCGACGTGCGCAACGGTTTGGACACAGTTGAGGTGGTCCGCCCCTACAACGAGATCGACCTAGGACGGCGCATCCGGGTGCTTTGGGAGGGGTCCGAATACCGGGGCCGGGGCCGCGAGACTATCTGGGATGGCAACGCCGTGTTGGACGGCAACACGTTTGAACGCCTGGACGTCATCAATCGCTACAATCTGGACAAGCGTTTCGATCAGACGGGGCCGGACCGGATTGAATGGACGGCGTTGACCACCGGAGGATTTGGCGGTTTTGACGCCTGGTTGGACGATCCGCAATGTGGCAAGCTCACCATCGACACGGAACTGGTGAAGGAGACCATCAACATCGCCGACATCGGCTATGATGAGATGATCTTCGAAAATGGCGGCATCGACCGGCGCATCCGTATCTTCCGCCTGCCGGACGAGAATCCGCACACCACGGCGACTGTGGAACGACGGATAAAGCTCGCGGAAGATCGAGATAACGCCCTGTACGTCCGCATCACCCAGGAAGATGGCCACTTCATCTGGTCGTCGCCCACCTACATTTTTCGGTAAGGTCGAGGTATGAAGCTCAACGAGCACGAACAAGCCATACTGGCCGGCAACATGGGTCCCGCGCGTCAGCGCGCCATGGCCCAACAAATAGAGATTGGCCGGTTCTTCGATGCGGAAGATATGGTCGAAGTGGCGCAGGCGCATATCATGGCCGATACGGAAAGCCTGGGCGAAGCTGGGGTCCGCTTCCTGGAAGATCTGGCCGATATGCCCTTAGACCAGTGCAAGGTGTGTATTCCCACCATCACCGATCCGCGCGGCGCTGATTTCAACGCGTATGAGCGGATCAATCATGACCCGGTCTATGTCGAGCTCGAACGGCGCGCTGATCAGGCGTTCCGCGCGCTCGGTATCTTGATGACCGATACCTG
>DFRF01000153.1 GCA_002378125.1 Rhodospirillaceae bacterium UBA3470
CTCAGCCGGGGCTTCCTCAGCAGCAGTTTCCTCAGCCGGGGCTTCCTCCGCCTGCGCCGCTTCCTCGACTGCCGCCTTCTCCTCTTGCTCCTTAATGCGCTCGAGGGTCTTGGCACGAGGCTTGTCCTTCTTGGTCTGAACCGGGATGACCGGCTTCTCAACCATGCCAAGGCCGCTAAGGTACTGGGCGACGCGGTTGGTCGGAAGCGCACCGACACCCAACCAGTGCTTGGCCCGCTCCTCGTTGATGACGAAGCGTTCCGGGTGGTCTTTCGGCACCATCGGGTTATATGATCCGATACGCTCGATAAACCGACCGTCGCGGGGCTTGCGGGAATCCGCGACCACCACTCGGTAGAAGGGGCGTTTCTTGGCGCCGCCCCGGGAAAGTCTGATCTTCAAGGCCATTTTGCTGTGATCCTTTCGGTTGTTAGTATCTTGTATTTTTTGAAATTAAAGGGTTAAATAAAATGTCACTCAGCCAAAGCGTGGCCCGCCGGGGATAGGCGGCATCATGCCGCCACCCATGAGGCCACGTTTCCCCATCTTCCCGGCCTTCTTCATCATAGAAGAAATCTGCTTATGCTGTTTCAGCAGCTTGTTCACCTCCTGCACCGAGGTACCGGAACCCGCAGCAACACGCTTGCGCCGCGACGCCTTGATTATCTTCGGGTTGCGCCGCTCTTGCACGGTCATGGAGAGGATGATTGCCTCTTGGCGGGCCAGCAGTTTGTCGTCAATGTCGGCGTCCGCCATCTGGCTTTTAACCTTCTGGGCGCCGGGCATCATGCTCAAGAGGCCCTCGAGACTGCCCATTTTCTTGATCTGCGCAAGCTGCTCGGCCATATCCTCCAGGGTAAATTGACCCTTTAGCATTTTCTTGGCCATGCGCTCGGCGTCTTCTTCCTCGACGACCTGTTGGGCCTTTTCCACAAGACCGACGATGTCACCCATGCCAAGGATGGAACCAGCTAGGCGCTCGGCATTGAAGGCCTCCAGCGCATCCATGGTCTCGCCCGTGCCCATTAGTTTCACCGGGCAGCCAGTCTCGGTCCGCATGGACAGCGCCGCGCCGCCCCGCGCGTCACCATCGACGCGGGTCAGGGCGATGCCGGTAATGCCGACCTTGTCATTGAACTCACGTGCTAGGTTGACGCTGTCTTGGCCGGTCATGGCATCGGCGACCAAAAGCGTCTCCAACGGTTTGGCGGCGTCGCGAACCTGTGCGACCTCAGTCATCAATTCCGTGTCAATGTGCAGCCGGCCCGCCGTATCCAAGATGACCACGTCGTAGGCCTCAAGCCGCGCCATCTGCATGGCGCGCTTGGCGATGGCCACGGGCTGTTCACCCAGAACGGACGGTAAGCAGGTGACGCCCGTTTGCTGACCCAGGGTCGCCAGCTGCTGTTGTGCCGCCGGCCTGTAGATGTCCAGCGAAGCCATCAGGACCTTCTTTTTTTCGCGGCTCGTGAGCCGCAGCGCCAGCTTCGCTGATGTCGTCGTCTTACCGGAACCCTGCAGGCCGACCATGAGTATGGCCACCGGCGGCGTCCCAGTAAGATTGATATCTTGTTCGCCTTCGCCAAGCGTATTGACCAGTTCATCGTGGACGATCTTGACCACCATCTGGCCCGGCGTGACGCTTTTGAGGACATCGGCGCCAACAGCGCGCTCGCGCACGTTGGCTATAAAGTCCTTGGCCACCGGAAGCGCAACGTCCGCGTCCAAGAGCGCGACGCGCACCTCGCGTAGAGCCGCGTCGACATCAGCCTCCTTCAGCGCGCCCCGCTTGGTGAGTTCGTCGAATATGCCGCTCAGCTTTTCTGTCAGGCTTTCGAACATGGCTCTTCCGTCATTTCTCTCGGCAACATCAAGGCTTGGCCTCAACACAAAACGCGCCAGTGCGCGAAACTCGCGGACTGGCGGCGCCCCCCGAAAATCTCCGGGTCGAGGGCGTAGGGTCAGTAACTGCCCTTGAAAACGGGGCGAACGTATGAGCGCGGGGCGGCAAAGTCAACCCCGGCAGCAGGCCAAGATCGCACCATTCCCCGCAATCCTTGAATTTTAATCTCCCTGACAATCAACTTAAATTTTTCAAATTGCTCTTTAAAGTAGTGCGCATAAATTTGAACTCGTTCTTGCTCCGACCAGAGTTCTACCCCTCACCTCAACACTTGACGCCGAACTAGTTCGGCGACGTATTCGATACCACTCTGACCATTAGTGCGAATGCTTGACGGCCCTCGGGTCGGCGGGAACAATTCCGTTCATGCTCTTAAGTGACCTGCAACAAGCTCTTTGGGGTAGCGGCCTTATTATCCGGGGCGGCTTTCATGCGACCGCGGAGGACGGCATTCCTATCGATGATGGCCCTGTATGCACTGTGGTCTTGGTCGGCAATGTAGGCGAAGCTTTGTGGCGCGCATTCTCCCGCAGTCCTGAATACAGCGCTGGCGAGGCACAATCCGACCCCCTGGACGCGTGGACCACGCGAATACTGACCGCGGCGGCGGATAACTTGGGCGTCCGCGTAGTATTCCCCTTTCAGGGCCCGCCCTATTACCCCTTCCAGCGATGGGCCCAACGAGCGGACACGGTGTTTCCATCACCGATCGGCCCGCTCGTCCATCCCAAGTTCGGCCTTTGGCACGCCTACCGCGGCGCGCTCTTGGCCGCGGAGCGGATTGAACTGCCGCGCCGCGAGGCCAGCGCGTCACCGTGCGATACCTGCGCTGATCAATCCTGCCTCTCCACCTGTCCAGTCTCGGCGTTCAGCGCACAGGGATATGATGTCCCCCAATGCGTATCGCATCTAAAGACCGCCGAGGGTGGACCCTGCGTGGACTTAGGATGCGCCGCCCGCAGAGCCTGTCCTGTCGGCGGGGACTACCAGTACGTCCCAGATCAGGCGACCTTCCACCAGCTTCATTTTATGCGCAACAATGGACAGCTCAACGACCCGGAAGCCGGACACTGATAAAACTGCTGGATACGCTGGACCGCAAAAGCCATGGACAAGTCCCCATCAACGGACGTATCTAGCGCCTATGGACAGAGTAGCTTTCACCAAAATGCACGGCCTAGGCAACGATTTCGTTGTCCTGGATAACCGCGACGGCACCCTAGCCTTCGGGGAAGTGGAAGCGCGCGCCATCGGCAATCGCCGAACGGGCGTCGGCTTCGATCAGTTGTTGATCCTAGAGCCGCCGCAACATCCGGACGCCCATGTTTTCATGCGCATTCGCAATCCCGACGGCTCCGAGGCGGAGGCCTGCGGCAACGGCACCCGCTGCGTCGCCGTGCGGGCCATGGATGAATTGGGCACCAACCGGCTGAACGTGGAAACAGTGGCCGGCATTCTGGAGACCACACGCTGTGCGGACGGCATGGTTACTGTGGATATGGGCCCGGCCAATCTGAATTGGCGCGATATTCCCTTGGCCGAAGCCCACGATACCCTTCATCTAGATATAGCCAACGGCCCACTGGTGGACCCTGTGGCCGTCAACATGGGCAATCCGCACATGGTGTTCTTCGTTGACGACGCAGAGACCATTGACCTGAGCGCCCTGGGGCGAGAGCTGGAACACCATCCGCTTTATCCAGAGCGCACCAACGTTGAAGTAGTCTCCGTACTGGGCCCCGACAAGGTCCGCATGCGGGTCTGGGAGCGCAGCGCCGGCATCACCCAGGCTTGTGGATCCGGTGCCTGTGCCGTCGGCGTGGCGGCCAGTCGGCGGGGCCTGACAGGCCGAAAGGTTGAAGTGATCCTGGATGGCGGTCCCTTGGTCATCGAATGGCGCGACGACGGCCGGGTCCTGATGACCGGGCCGACGGCCATAAGCTTCGAGGGCCGCCTCGATCCCAGCCTTTTGAAAGGCGACAGCTGAGCCATGGCCGCGCCCCAGGTCATCTCTCTTGGCTGCCGGCTCAATGCTTTCGAGGCGGAGCTCATACGCGAACAGGGCGCAGGGCTGGAGAACACGGTCATTATCAATTCGTGCGCGGTCACTGCAGAAGCCGAGCGCCAGACCCGGCAGACCATCCGACGGACGCGGCGCGACAACCCGGACGCGCGTCTGATCGTGACGGGCTGTGCGGCGCAGCTCGACCCGGAGAGCTTCGGCGCCATGCCGGAAGTGGATAAGGTGCTGGGCAACCGCGAGAAGCTGGACACAACCGCCTTTCTGAAGGACAACAAAACCCAATCCATTGTCGTCACGGACATCATGCAGGCAACGGAAACGGCGGCGCATCTGATCCATGGCTTCGACGGACGCGCTCGCGCGTTCGTTGAAATACAGCAGGGCTGCGATCACCGGTGCACCTTCTGCATCATTCCCTTCGCTCGCGGACCGAACCGCAGCGTCGGACTTGGTCGCATCGTCGAACAGGTCCGCACCCTGGCCGATCGAGGGTTCCGCGAGGTAGTGCTGACGGGGGTCGACATATGCTCCTTTGGCGCGAGTTTGCCCGGCAAGCCCAAGCTTGGGGATCTTGTAAGGCGTCTGTTGGCAGCGGTACCGGCTTTACCGCGGCTGCGCCTGAGTTCCCTTGATCCCGCAGCTATCGATGACAGCCTGTTTGATGTGCTGGCTTCGGAACCTCGATTGATGCCGCATCTACATCTTTCGGTCCAGGCGCTGGACGACGTCATTCTCAAACGCATGAAACGCCGCCATCTTTATGCAGACGTGGAAAGGGCCGTGGCCCGTGCCCGCGCGGCCCGACCGGATGTGGTTTTCGGCGCCGATCTGATTGCCGGATTCCCGACAGAAACAGACGCGCAGTTCGAAAACACCTTGAGTGGCGTTGCCGCCTTGGGCATCACGCACCTTCACGTCTTTCCCTATTCGGAACGGCCTGGCACGCCGGCAGCTAGGATGCCGGCAGTGCCCGTCGCCGAACGCAAATCCCGCGCCCATTACCTTCGTGATGCGGGCAGGCGGGCATTGGCACGCTTCATGGCGGACCAGGTGGGCGATACGGCGACAGTCCTCATCGAGCGTGATGGCCAAGGCTTAAGCGAACATTACGCGCCCGTCCATATCACCGCCGATACGGTTCCCGGCGAGATCGTGCGCGTCGCCCTGACTGGCACCGCCGGCAGCCATCTGGTGGGAGCACCTTTTTCATGAGCGATAACGGCGGCGGTTGGCTAAGTCGCCTGAAATCCGGCCTCAGCCAATCATCAGAGAAGATTACCGGCGGCATTACCGGTCTGTTTACCAAGCGCAAACTGGATCAGGCGGCGCTAGACGATCTGGAAGAAATCCTGATCGCCGGCGACCTGGGTGTCGGGCCAGCTATGAAACTGACCCAGTCCCTTGCCGACCGGCGCTTCGACCAGGAAATTTCGCCGGAGGAGGTCCACGCCATCCTGGCCGACAAGGTCGCCGGTATACTAGAACCGGTTGCCGTGCCAATAGAGATCCACGCCGATCATAAACCTTTTGTTATTTTGGTCTGCGGTGTCAACGGCTCGGGCAAGACGACAACGATCGGAAAGTTAGCAAATCAGTTCAGAAGCCAGGGCAAATCCGTGATCCTAGCCGCCGGCGACACATTCCGTGCCGCCGCCGTGGAACAGCTTCAAGTCTGGGGCGAGCGGTCCAACGCGCTGGTGATCTCGGGCAGCCCCGGTGCAGACCCGGCAGGTCTAGCCTTCGGCGCCCTGGAACAAGCGAAATCAGAGGGTGCCGACATTCTGATGATCGACACGGCCGGCCGCCTGCAAAACCGCAAGGACCTCATGGCCGAACTGGAGAAGATCGTCCGTGTCGTCAAAAAGCTGGACGACACGGCGCCGCACGCCACGCTCTTGGTTATGGACGCCACCATCGGCCAGAACGCCCTCAGCCAAGTGGAAACTTTCAAGGACATGATCGACGTGTCCGGGCTGGTGATGACCAAATTGGATGGGTCAGCCAAGGGCGGCGTTGTGGTCGCCCTGGCTGAGAAGTTCGGCCTACCGATACACGCCGTTGGCGTCGGTGAAGGAATTGATGACCTTCGCCCCTTTGAGGCCCGGGCCTTCGCGCGGTCGCTTATGGGGCTAGACGCTTAGATTAAGTCACATTTAAAAGAAACAGCTGCATTAAATGTCAGCGTGAACTCTTTAAGCCCAGCCGCCCTAGAACCTCGTCCGTTTCCGCCGTCAGCTTGTCTAGCAGTTCGCCCGCTGCCATGATCCGCGACATGCCTAGCCCCTGCCCAGCCCAAAGCGAGACGAAATCGCCCAATCCGGCCTCGGCGCTGGCCTTCTTCAGCGGTCCAGTCATGGCGTTGAGGATGGGGAAGTCAGGGAAGTTTGCTTCCCCACCCTTGGTCTCGCGAATATAGCGGTTCTCAATGCCGCGCGAGGGCCGTCCAGAAAAGGCATGGGTCAGACGAGTCTCATCTTCACCCGCAGTCAACAGAAGATCCCGATGCACCTGAGGAATAGCGGATTCCGGCGTACTCAAAAAGGCCGTGCCCAATTGCACCGCCGACGCCCCTAACGCCAGCGCAGCTGCAATACCACGGCCGTCCATAATGCCACCCGCTGCAATCACCGGCACATCGACCGCGTCGACGATTTGCGGCACCAGCGCCATAGTGCCCACCCAACCGTCCTCATAGGGCTCCTCAAAGGTGCCCCGATGGCCGCCAGCCTCGAACCCCTGGGCAATGATGGCGTCAATGCCGCCAGCTTCTAAGGCCTTGGCCTCGCGCACGTTGGTGGCGGATGAAATGGTGAACAAGCCTGCATCCTTCACCGCCTTGAACAGATGCGCCCGCGGCAGACCAAAATGAAAGCTGACCACGGGGGGCATCATGTCCAGGATGGCCGCCAGATGGTCTTCGTTGAAAGGCTCGGAGGGCACCATGGTCTCTGGCACCTCACCCAAACCCAATTCTTCATAATAGGGTTTAAGTTGTTGACGCATCGCTTCACAGCGGGTCTCGTCCAGCACCGGTTCCTTGCTGTGGACAAAGAAGTTGATGTTATAGGCGCCGTTGGTCTCGGCCTGGATAGCGCGGCAATCCTCGCGGGTCTTGTCCGGCGACTGCAGACTAGCCCCCAGTGATCCCAACCCGCCGCCCCGCGAAACGGCTGCCGCCATGGCCGGGGTCGAGGCGCCAGCCATGGGTGCCTGAATGATAGGCACGTTCAAGTTGAGACGTTTGGTAAGGCGGTTCTGTCTCCATCCGGACATGGACATATCCCTATAAAATGCTTTCGATGCAAATGTCATGGGTATAGGCCGCCATTGCAAGGCACCAGCCAATGTTTGCCGACGCGGACCGCCCCTGGTAAACAGCGTGGTCGTTCCATACATGGACACATACCCATGCTGAGACGCCTTTACGATTGGACCCTGGACCTGGCCGGACATCGGCATGCTCTCTGGGCGCTGTTCTTTGTCGCCGTGATCGAGAGCTCCTTTTTCATCGTGCCGCCGGATGTGTTGTTGATCCCGATGGTGCTGGCGGCGCGCAATCGGGCGTGGCTGATCGCCGGGGTCTGTACGGTGGGCTCGGTGCTGGGCGGTGTGCTGGGTTATGGGATCGGCATGTTCGCCTTCGAGGCAATGGGCCGGCCGATCCTGGAGATGTACCATGCCGTGGCGAAGTTCGAGGAAATGCGCGGACTCTATAATGAGTATGGCGCCCTGATTGTGTTTTCCGCCGGCTTCAGTCCGATCCCCTACAAAGTCTTTACCATCGCATCCGGGGTCGCAGACATGAACATCTTGACGTTCACCGTGGCCTCCATCGTCGGCCGCGGGGCGCGTTTCTTCCTGGTGGCGTTTCTGTTGTGGAAGTTTGGCAAAACCATCAACACATTCATCGAGCGATACCTAGCTCAATTGACATTGGCCTTCGTGGTTTTGTTAGTGGCCGGGTTTATC